>CAZKYZ010000358.1:0-4325 GCA_964557055.1 uncultured Desulfobacterales bacterium | reverse complement strand
CTGGATTTCGATTTCCTTGGCCACCGGAATATCAAGGGTAACCACGATCACTTCCGGAACGACCTTCTTTAACAAAACCCCGGGCGGCATGGCCACGTTTTCCCCGGTAATGGTGTATGTGTTTGGGCCGATACCGCCGTTGCTCAAATCAAGCTTCACGTTGATCTGGTCCGGACGGATCGACTTGATCAACGCCCCGGAACCGCTGACATCAACGCTGACGGCATTGGCGGAAGTGTCAATGATCTCCATGCGGCTGTCCCGGTTCATATATTCCACCGGTATCTCAAACGTCGCCAGAGCTTCCAGGCCTCGAGCAAACACAAACCAGGCCGTCGTAACGGAAATCAGGCACAGCAGTGCGGCCAGGCCCAGTTCCACTTGGTTTCTCAAAAAGCCCCGCCGGCCCAGGTTGCCGGACCCCACATGCGCTCGTAAGATATGTTCCAGCATCGCCCGGCTTTTGACGTGCTTTATCTCCGTTCCCATAGCCGCCATGACCCAGCCGCGCTCTTCGG
This sequence comes from uncultured Desulfobacterales bacterium, assembly GCA_964557055.1. Lineage (GTDB taxonomy): Bacteria > Desulfobacterota > Desulfobacteria > Desulfobacterales > CAZKYZ01 > CAZKYZ01. The sequence continues at coordinate 3,807 of CAZKYZ010000358.1, read as the reverse complement.
ATATAAGGATCACCAATGCATCGGTCGCCTCCGCCAGACCGATGGCGGCCCGATGCCGGGTCCCGAAATGAGAAGGAAGGTCGTCCAGAGTGGACAGGGGCAGCACCGCCCCTACCCGGGACACCCGGTTCCCCTGGATAACAGCAGCCCCGTCATGCACCGGGTTGTCTTGCCAGAAAATACTCGACAGCATTTCCTTGGAAACACGACCGTCCCAGGCAACACCACCGTGCATATAATCGGAAAGCTCATCTTTCCCGGGCAGAACAATCAGGGCACCCGTTTTTTTGGTCGCCAGTGAAAAGGCGCTTTCCGCCAGTATTTCAATGGGGGTGCTTCTTTCCCGGTTGGGGAATTCCCACAAAATGGCCCGCAGATTTTTAGCCTGCAGCACGTTTCGGATTTCGTTGCGAAAAACAATAACAATTATCAGGGCGGCTGCGGCAATAATCCCCTGCATGGCCCAGCTGGTAACGATCAGGCCCAAAGTAACCGCCAGACGCTGGAATATCCACAGCAATGCAATGCCGGCAACCACTCGGATTACGTTGGTTCCCCGAAAGAGGACATACAGCCGAAACAGAATGTAGCTGTTGAGCAGGATGTCGACCATGTCCTGCCAGCGTAAGGTAGAAAAAATAGGCGTTACAATTTCCATAAAGGACTAGTCCGTCACACTGAACCGCAATCTTTTCAACAGGGTGCCATCCGCATCCGTGATTTCCACCCTCCAGGGCCCCTTGTCCGCCTCCCGCAGCTGGATACTGCTGTAAGTCGACCAGGCGGGAGACTTGACCGTCAATTTTTTTTGCGTGCTGAGTTCATCCATGTAATACCATTTATGAAAGACTACCGTGTTTTCCGGAATGGCGTCAAAAAACGAATAGCAGGAAACCCTGCCGATATTGATAGAGAATGCCACCGCCGGGTGGACAGGGATTGTCTCCTGTACGGTTTCACACATCACGGCCCGGACAAGCCTGATTTCGCCCGCACCCGGGCTGGTTGAGCTTTCTTTTTCCGCCAGCGTCGGCATTCCGGCCAGCAAAACCCAGCCAGCCAATATACCCAAAAGCATACAACATCTCATTTTCATATAACAAATCTATCAAATGTTGGAATTTTATCAAGAAAAAATAATCGGAACAAACAATTACCATCCCATAGACGGGTTATCGCTTTTCGAGAAGAATCCCCGACCAACCAGACTTTGTCTCTTCCCAAAAACAATGAAAACCAGCTTTTGCATATCTGCCCTTCAGCCCAATCCGTTCTTCAGCCCGGATTCCCGACAGAACGAGTATGGCATCGTCCGTCGTCAGCCGTGCGATTGGACCGGCCATACCCATAAGTGTCGGATAGCGCAGGTTGGCGGAAACCAGTTCAAAGCTTCCCTTCAGGGTTTCAAGTCCCTGGTCCGACACCGTAGCCCTCTTCTCAAAACCGTTTATACTCAGGTTCTCCTGCGCTTCGAACAAAGCGCACGGATCAAGATCCGTTCCAACGCCCCGGTGAATCCCTAGAAAAAGTCCCAGAATCAGTAAAACTCCCGATCCGGTGCCGATATCCAGGATCCGTTTCCATCCGTTTTTCATGGTTCGGTTGGCCAGGGCATACTCCATTCCGCGGGCGCAGATCTGTGTCGTCGGGTGATCACCGGAACCGAATGAAGCTCCGTGGCGCATCTGAATGTGGATGTCGTGTCCGGTTTCAGGTGATGAAACACCGGCAGGAACGATAACCGTCCGATTTGAAATTGGAAAAGGAACCTGGATGGAGGGGGCCAGAAAGGTACAACCGAATTTATAGATATAGGCAAGGGATCCCTGGTCCAGTAGGGTTTTCAGGTGCTTTCTGGCAGCCTTGCGTGTGAGGCCGAAGCGCTGACATACATCCGCTTCCAGGCGAAAAGGCTTTACCTTATCAAGGGAGCTGTCTACTACCGCAAGAATGTATTGCTGTATGCTTTTCGTCCTGTCCGGCATAGGTGAAGCAGCTTGGATTGCTGGCGGTATTTTATGAGATATCCGGGGTGGGGATACTCCGGCCATCCAGGTTGTTGTTGTATTTCCGGGCGTTTTCCACCAGGGCTCCGGCCCACTGGGGAGTTCCCAATGCGTGGATATGAGTATACGTCGCGAACACATTTTTATAAACAACCCCGTCCCGGCCGTGGGTAAAACCGGTTCCCCGCTGCATGGAAAAAGCAAGGTCGTCGTCCGTTCCGCGCCAGTCCTCGACGGTTGAATAATGGAATTCATGCCCTCGGATCTCGCTCCCCACAGCAAAATAGGGGTTTTCCCGCTCCACCCGAACGACCGTATAGCCGTGCCCCTGCGGCCTTTTGGAGAACCCGAATCCGATGGGCAGCACACCGCACATGGGATATGAATTGCCTGCTATACGGATCGTCTCTCCCAGGTACATCAAACCGCCGCATTCGGCATAGATGGGAAAGCCTTTATCCGCAAGCGCCTTAATCTCGTGTCGGAAAGTCTCATTTTTTGCAAGCGCTTCCACATGCGTTTCGGGAAAGCCTCCCCCAAGATACAAGGCATCCAGGTTGTGTAATCGGTCATCCACCAGAGGACTGATATAGACGAGCCTGGCACCGGCCTTCTCCAGGGCCTCCAGATTCTCCGGGTAATAAAACTGAAAGGCGGAGTCCCGAATAACGCCGATAGATGCCGCTGCGCCGCCCTGTCGCGGTAATGTGGTTCCTGGACCGGAGGGTGGCTGCGGCATGGCCGGAGCTCCCGCAGCCAGCAGGGCCAGTTTGTCGAGATCGAGATATTTCCGGGCAACATCGGCTGCCGCCGCAATGGATTCGGATGCCCAATCATGCTCGAAAATCGGCAGCAAACCCATATGACGCTCCGGAAAATCACTGTTTTGTAGCTTGGGAACCGCACCCAGGACCGGAATACCGCAGTGGTATTCGATGTTCTTTCGGAGGGTGCTTTCGTGGCGCGTACCGGCAACACGGTTGACGATCACCCCCTTCAAGAGGACCTCCGGATCGAATTTCAGGCAACCCAGCACGGCGGCAGCCATGGTCCGGGTAGACTTGGTGCAGTCAACAATGAGAACAACCGGCACCTTCAGAAGTTTAGCCAGTTCTGCGGTACTGGTGCTTCCTTCTGTATCGGTTCCATCATAAAGGCCGCGATTGCCCTCGATAACCGCCAGGGTATCCGGCTGCATGCGATGAAAGAAGGAGTGATAAACGAGGTCTTGGGGGACGAGAAAGGTATCCAGATTGTGGCACGGCCGGCCTGCCGCCAAGGCAAGCCAGCCTGCATCAATATAGTCCGGACCTTTTTTAAACGTATGAACAGACTTGTCTTGCTGCTTCCAGGCGGCGACGATCCCGATGGAGAGTATGGTCTTCCCGGAGCCTCCCCGCAGGGCCGACATCAAAATTCTTGGGAAATCCATACCATCACCGCACCCGCCGCAGGCAGCATTCAACAATGATTAATCTTCGTGTTCGGCTCCCGCCTGCTTACCGGTCCCGGGAAGTCCGTACATGGACGTGCTGCCGCTGGACCAGTATTCCAACACGCCGTCCACTATCAGCTGGTTAACGACTTTTTTGGCCACGCGGGGTTTTTCACCCAGAATTTTGGCAAGATCATTGAAATAAAACTTGCTCTTGTTCTTTAATTTTTTGGTGAGTTCATCTATAATTAACTGTTTCGCCTCTTCGTACTCCATTATACCGCCCCTTTTCAGTTGATCGGCGTCGGGCCCCGGCGGGTACGCCCCCGGGCCAACCAGGTTTTAGTTGGACAATAAAAATAAAAG
>CAZKYZ010000357.1:0-4334 GCA_964557055.1 uncultured Desulfobacterales bacterium | reverse complement strand
ATGTTAAAGGGTTTTTGTACAAAACCGTTACAACCACGTGCCAGTATCTCGTTGATCTGGTTGTTCATGTGATAGCCGCTGGTGAGCAGTATCGGCAGGTCTCTGCGGATCTCTTTCAACTTATCGAACACTTCCCCCCCGGAAAGACCCGGCAGAATCAGATCCAGAATCACGAGTTCGATCCGATCCTTATTCGAAGTGTAGAGGTGAACGGCCTCCACACCATTGGAAGCCGTCAAAACGGTATAGCCCAGTTTTTCGAGCAGCCGGACGCCGTAGGCAATCACCTGTGCTTCGTCGTCCACCAGGAGAACCGTCTCATTTCCCTTCTGCAAATCACGTGAAACAGTAGAAGGGGACATCCTGCCGGCGGCTTCACTGGCCGGCAGGTGAAAGTTAAACGTCGTGCCTTTGCCCTTTTCACTGTAAACATCAATAAATCCGCCGTGATTTTTAATAATGCCGAAAACGGAGGCCAACCCGAGGCCTGTACCGATACCTTTTTCTTTGGTGGTAAAAAAGGGATTAAAAATTTTGTCTTTCACTCCCGGATCAATCCCGGTTCCGGTATCGGTAATAGAGGTCTTCACGTAACGCCCCGGCGTCACATGGTAAGGTTTGATATAGGAATCGTCGATCACCACGTTTTCGACGGCCAGATTGAGATCTCCTCCGTGCGGCATCGCCTGCCAGGCATTCACATAGAGATTCAGCAGCACCTGTTCAATCTGTCCGCAGTCAACATCCACCGCCCAGATATCACTTGGGTTTTTGGTATAAATCGTGATATTTGTCTTGGTCTGGCCGAACATTCTGGCTGTCTTGGCGATAATTCCGGAAAGGTCCGCCGTCTTGATTTCTCCTCTGCCTTTGCGCGCAAACCCAAGCAGTCTGCGGGTTAGCTGGGAACCGCTTTTGACAAATTCGTCAATTCTTTCAATTCTTCCGTAAAATGGATCTTCCGGATCAATATTATCAATCAGCTGTGATGTATTCTCCAGAATGCCCATTAACACATTATTGAAATCATGTGCGATACTACCCACGAGTGTTCCGATGGCCTCCATCTTCTGGGCCTGGTAAAACTGGGCTTCCAGCTTCTTGCGTTCTTTTTCGGCCTGTAGACGACCGGTAATGTCACGGGCGATGCCACGGAAACCAAGCACCTCTCCGCAGCCGTCTTTAATAATTGATGCCGATATTTCAAGCGTTACGATACTTCCGTCTTCCCGGACGATTTCATAGTTGGCGATTTCTGCGGCTTCACCGGTCCGGTATACCCGGTTGAAGGTTTTTTTTATTTTTTCGATCGTATCCCGGGTGGAGGATTTCTGATAGTTCCTCCGCAACATTTCCTCATGAGGTATACCTGTCATTCGGCAAAGGGCCTCGTTCATGAATGTGAGGTTGCCCTTCAGGTCCACCTCGAAATAGCCCTCCTGAATACTCTCCAGAATCGTGCGGTATCGCTCTTTACTGGCCCGCAGGGCTTCTTCGGTTACCATTCTGTCGGTAATGTCCACCAGTACACCATGCAGCCCGTTAAAAAAACCGTCCCGGCATTTTTTTCTGCTGACGGTACGGACCCAGCGGGTTTCCCCCTTTTTGTCTATAACCCGGTATTCCGTGGGGCGGTAATTCCCGTCCATTATCTGCTGGTAGGCTGCCTTGACACGTTCAAGATCACCGGGATGAATGAAATCGAGAAATAACCGGCTAACAATTTCATCGGGAGTGTACCCCAGGATCGTTTCGATATTGGGGCTTATTTCCGTGATCAAACCTTCCGGGTCCGTCGCATAAAGGGCAATGCCGGCGTCTGCAAAAAGGCTCGCATAAATGTCTGCCTCTTCCGGTGGGCGCTGAAAATGAACCGACAGATCCGGATCTTGATCAGCCGTATCGGCTGGCTCACCGGGTTGCCGATATATAGAGCGGTTGGTCATGCCGGCCTCTTAGTCTCCCGGTAACAATGTTCTGAGCACATCCTCTTTCCCGATAACCCCCACCAGTATTCCTTCTTGCACCACCGGAATGGTATGAAAATTCATATCCGCCATCAATCCCGCAATTTCCTGAATTCCGGTATCGGGAACAACCGTAAGCGGATTCGGCGACATCGCCTGCGCAACGGTTACGGCGAAAATTTTTTCCGCCTCCTTTTGCAGATTATTCATGGACCTCATGGAAATCAAGCCATCGAGAACTGTAAAAAAAGACGGAATGGGCAGTTTTTTTTGCTGAAGAATCAAATCACTCTGGCAAATAATCCCCTTTAGTTCCCCATTTTCATCGACAACGGGGAGGCCATTGATATGTTTTTCTATGAGTATCCTGGCGGCTTTGGTCATTTCGGTGTCCGGTGAAACCGTTATGACATCCCTGGTCATTATATCTTTTGCGGTAATCATGATCCTCCCCTGCCTGCAAAGCCGCGTCATTACGCAGCTGCGTCACAATCGTTCATGGAAGTACCCGCGACATGGTCAACCATGAACCGTCCGGACGGATTCGCCGGCTTTTTTGTCAGATGGATACCCACCGAGGCTTACAATTGTCGAAAACAAACACAACTACAATATATTATTAAATATATTAATTCTATTCTTTTGTCAATTTTTCCTGCACAGACGGTGATTCATGACCACAAATTAGTATTTGCTTTCCAATGCCGGAATTGTCTATATTTGGAAAAACCGGCGGATGATTCGGTCCATCGGCGGTAAACCTGATGCGATAAGGGGGATATATCATTGGGTGGTGATAAAAGGTTTTTTCGAAGATTCAGGGTGCAAGATGGTACCTTTGCAGATGTAAAATCCCACTACGTGACCATCGGCCCCATCATTGATATCAGCGTGAAAGGGCTGGCCTTTCACTACATCGACAGCGGGCATCGTATTTCCAATCAGGCAGAAATGAATATCTGGGCCGCCAATCGTCTCTGCCTGGCGGATGTTTGCTTCACCGTGGCCTCCGATCTGGCCCTGCGGGCCAGACACGAAAAAGCCCCTATGGATCTCAAAAGGTGCGGCGTTAAATTCCGCAAAATGTCCCCCGCGCAAAAATCAGAACTGAAATCCTTTATTTCCAATCACGGAAAAATGTAACCACAGGCCAGGACTTTCCCGATTCTTTCCGGATGCCACAATCCCCGGCTGGGCACGCTTTTATCAGCGGCAGGCACCGGGGCACAGTGCTTTTCCGGCATTTTTGCGCCTACCAGGGCAGCAGTTTTCCGTCGCTGCTCAACAGCTGGTGGCCTGTTCTGGTTACCAGGATACGCTCATCTTTGGACAGAGAAAACGCCGCCAGATAGCCTTTTTCCTCCAGTTCCCGAAGCCCTGACCTTACTTTTCGCTGAACAGCGCCTGGTTCCTGCTCCATATTGATATTGATGGCCACCGACAGGGCGGACAGGGAAACATCGATTTCATTTTCAAGTTGCCCCTGAAAAAACCGGTAGCAGGCTTTGCTGACGTCTTTTTTCAGCCCCGACCGGAACATGATATCGATATTGGTTACGAAACTCTCCCCATACATTTCCAGGAAATACGGATTAAAAACAACCCGTATGTTATTTTTCTCCGGATCCATATCCGCATAGCCCAGGATGGAACCGGTCATCCGCTGTACCGGCCTTTTCTTCCTGCCGGACCCCTTGCTCAGTTCCATGTCGATGCGGGTGCCTGCCAGTCGCTGGATACTCCTCCAGACAGCCGTATACGTTCCGGCGGATGGGACAATGTTCGATAGAATACATACTTCATCAAGGCTTGTCTCAAAAGCATCGTTGCGATGCTTTTTCATCAGGGCAAGCAAGCTGAACAAAACCGTTTCATCGAAAATGACCAGCAATTCTCCGGTAACGGTCATCCTGCCCCAGCTCTGACGATCTTCCGAATCGAGGCGGACCAGCGGCCAATCTTTCAACTGTTTTTGGTTTCGAAAATGAAAAGGGGATACACGCGTCATCATGGTCGGCATAAAGCTGAACACCCTCTGGACATGGGGCTGACGGCTGATATGTTCCCGCACCGTCTTGCCGGCCGCCTTGATCATCAATCGACCGATTTGGCCCTCTCCCATGGGTTCAATGGATACATCCCGTCCCCTCTCCGACGTTTCCCGGATCAAGTTTATTCTCTGCTGGAACAGAGACCGGCTGTCCTTTTTCTCTGCCATTCGCCCTCCTCCGTCGTATTGGTGCCGAACAATATGTCTGCAATTGCAGCCCACCCAAAATACCACCCCGACAGGATATTACCGTTCCAAACAAATTCGACCGCCTCGCGGAAACGCGAGCAGCCATCCGCGAATGGCACTACGTGTCG
>CAZKYZ010000356.1:0-4336 GCA_964557055.1 uncultured Desulfobacterales bacterium | reverse complement strand
CGTTGTATGCAAACTGCATGGCAGCTCAAGCTGCCCCCGCCGCGTCACACAACTTTGAAAGATTTCCGTATCGGCCTGCTGCTGGAGAGTCCCCTCTGTCCCCTGGACGACGCATACAGGGCTGTACTGCAGACAGCCGTGGATTCCCTGGCTGCCGGTGGCGCCTCAATTCGGCAGCGGTCCCCGGACCTCGATATAGCCGGGAGCCACGACATCTTTCTGAACCTTCTGGCAGCCGTCATGGGCGCGGGGTCGCCCCCGGGCACTTTTGCCAAATGGCAGGAAGAAGCCACTTCTCTTCCGGAGGGAGACAATAGTTACCTGGCCCGCCATATCCGGGGCGCCGTCCAGACGCATCGAGACTGGGTGGCCATGGATGTAATGCGCCAAATGCTGCGGCAGCAGTGGGCCGCGTTTTTTGAGGATTTCGATGTGCTCATCTGCCCGGCGGCGCCAGTGACTGCCTTCCCCCATAACCACCGCTATATGTATGACCGCACCATCTGCGTTAATGGGAAGGACCGCCCCTACATGGACATCCTCTCCTGGGCTGGTCTTGCCAGTGTTGCAGGGCTTCCAGCCACCGTTATACCGGCGGGGCGCACTTCGGAGGGGTTGCCGGCGGGGATGCAGATCATCGGCCCCTGGCTGGAAGATTATACTTCCATCCAGGCGGCAAAACTGTTCGAGCAGGTGCTGGGGGGGTTCTCACCACCACCGGACTTATAGTTATTGGCTCCATTGTTTATGCAACTATAGGGATAATGCCTCTGGGCGCCCATAAGGTCTTCCTTTCAGGAATACCAGAAGATTTCTCACCCGTTACCGACTTTGTGCTTTGGGGTTCAAATTGCTTGTCCATATCTGTAAGCAATCCGTTGTTCAGCGCGACTGTTTCCCAGACACAGGAAGCGCGAGCCATACAGCCAGCATGATACCGCCCGAGGCAGCGCCCAGAAAACCGATAACAAAGATTTTGTCCGGCCAGTCAAGAGAGATCAGCCACATGGAAAAGGCACCTAACATGAAGTAGATGAATATCAGCAAGGACGAAGCGGCCCCGGCGTGCCGGTTTACCTGCTCGAGGACCATGTTGTTGCTGGGAGGACGGGTGAGGCCGAAGCAAAAGGCAATGGCGGCCATGGGGAGCGTCAACCCCCAGGGATCTGGAATCCATCTTGTCAGCATGACCAGTCCGCCCGCCAGGATGCCGATGAAACCCGCTGTGATCAACCGCCGTGGCGCCACACGCCGCAGCAGGCGGGAGCAGACCATGGATCCGGCCATGATAGCAGCGGCATTCAGGGCGAAAAAGTAGCCGAAGGTCTGTTCGGAAAGGCCAAGGTGGGTGATATAGATATCCCCGGATCCGGCAATAAAGGCAAAGTGCGGAAATACGATGAGGGAAAACATGAGTGCATAGCCAAGGTAGCGGCGGTTGCGAAAAAGGCTGATGTAGATGCCGGCAGTCTGCCAGGCGCTCATGGATGAGGGGGAAGGCAGGGTTTCCGGCATGCGCCACACGCCTAACCAGGCTACGGCCGCAATGGCTGCCTGGCTGATAAAGATCCACCGCCAGGAAAACCAGGCCAGGACCCACCCGCCGAAAACCGGTGCCAGCATGGGTGCCAGGGCCATTATAACACCGATATAGGCCAGGATCCGTCCTCTTTCGTGTTGATTATAGACATCCTTGCTGATGGCCAAGGCCAGGGTGGATGCCGAGGCGGCCCCGGCGGCCTGAATGATCCTGAAAACGATCATGCTGATGACATTGTTGCAGAGGGCACAAAGGATGCTTGCCAGAATGAAGATACCAATGCCAACCAGCAAAAGCGGCCGACGGCCATAACGATCCGACAACGGTCCATAAAACAGCAAAGAAAAACAGTAGCTGACAAAAAAAGCCACCAGGGTCAGGTTAACCAGGGTGAGTGGCTGCTGCCACAAGTTGACCAGAAGAGGTATAGCCGGCAGATACATATCCGTGGACAGGGGCGGAAAGGCCGAAAGGAGACTTAACAGCAGCAGCATGCGTGTTTTGTTCATGAAAGATCTGACTTTCCTGTGGTGACGTCTTTCCCTGGAGCGAATTTAAAATGTAAGATGGTTGACGGTGGGGATATATCAGAATAAACAGGCGACATCAAACCAAATGGTTTGTTGCTGAAAGCTTCCCGGGCGAGGGCGGAATGACATTGGTATGATAAAAAAATGTTATTTTTATGGACTGGTTGACACCTGAAAAACCATTTGACATAATCAGCCGGGCTGAGAAGTAGTTGTATCACCACGCCCGCAACTGAACAGTTACCTTCTGAAACTCAGCCAATGACGAGGTTGGTATATTCTGCCGGATATAAAAAAAATCAAGCTGATTCCCATTACGTTTGTGAACAACCATCAATAACGATTCTAACCGGATCGAACCATCATGGCATGGACTCCGAGTAGTTGGCCATATTGGCCGAACATTTACCCGAATCCGGTCTTTTTTTGCCCGCTGACTTTTGCAACGTTAGGGCAAATACTCGATACAGAAAGAGAATCCTCATGAAAATAATGGCTTGGATATTGCCGGCCAGTTTTTTTTTCATCCTGGTCACTTCGTGCCTGGCAACCGATGATGTGTTACCGCCGGAAAATTCCTCTCGGCAGCAGATAGACCCCGCCACCCAACAGGAATCAAGGCATCCGGCCCGTATCAATCCTGGTGATGCCGAAATTGCCCCAACCGCGGAAACAGAAGCCAGACCTACCATCAAGGCGCCGTCCGCTCCCGTTCGGATACAGGATGAACTGCCACCGGATTCCAGACAGCCGGATCCACACCGGCAAAACGACCCCGACGCGCGTCCGGTGCCGCACGGGCCGTCAGAGCCGATAGCGGATCTGCTTATCGAATCGTTCGTACTCGATCCCCCGCAGGTTGTAGAGGGCGATATGGTGACGGTGTCAGTTCGGGTACGCAACCAGGGCCGACACGATATGGAAGCCGCCCGTGTAGAGATCAATCTGGAGAGCGAGCTCCTGGGAGGGCCGATACCCCTGCACCTTGGCGCCGGCCGGAGCGAGACCATCGAAAAACAGTTTCGGGCCGGAAAACCGGGCCACTATGCCGTATTTGCCCATGTCCTGCCGGGAGAGGGGACTGGCGACCCTCACATGAAAAACAACCATGCCGATACACTCCTGAAAGTCATACCGCACGGACAGACGGAGCCGATAGCGGATCTGCTTATCGAATCGTTCGTACTCGATCCCCCGCAGGTTGTAGAGGGCGATATGGTGACGGTGTCAGTTCGGGTACGCAACCAGGGCCGACACGATATGGAAGCCGCCCGTGTAGAGATCAATCTGGAGAGCGAGCTCCTGGGAGGGCCGATACCCCTGCACCTTGGCGCCGGCCGGAGCGAGACCATCGAAAAACAGTTTCGGGCCGGAAAACCGGGCCACTATGCCGTATTTGCCCATGTCCTGCCGGGAGAGGGGACTGGCGACCCTCACATGAAAAACAACCATGCCGATACACTCCTGAAAGTTCTCCCACGGGAAGAGGCGGAACCGTCTGTTGCGGACAAAACACCGGTGACATCCCAACAAACCATTAACAAACGCCAGCAACCGAAACAGCTCGAAGCGGTTAAGGCTACCGAGTTTCCCATGTTGCCACCCCAGGTCTTTATGACGGGTACGGGGTCTGGCAAAGATAAAATCCTGGTGGTTACGCCGATGCCCAACGATTATGTGGGTTGGAATACGGACTGCACCATCCAATGGAACCACTCCATGTATTTGAAGGCCGTTAATATCGACCTCTATGCGGAAACGGGGGGCAAGCCGGTATACACCATTGGTACAAAGGTGACGTGTTCCGCCGTCTACCCCTTTACCAAATTGGTCTGGACCAAGGTGCCGTCCAGTATCCCCAAAGGGAAATACAAGATTCGGGTGACCAATGTGGACCCAACCACCTTGTATGGCGAGAGCGGTGTGTTCGAAATCGGACCCTACAAAATGCTTCAGGCTGAACCACTGGACATACCGCCGGCCGCCATTACGGTCACCGAACCCAAGCAGGGAGACAACTGGCCAGGCTGGGGCGAGGTCAAATGGCAGAAGACAGGCATCATGGCCGACAAGGTGAACGTCATTGTACGGGTGCCGGGGCAGCCGCTGGTATTCGGTAATTCGTTTTTAGGGGCTACGGCATGGTATGCGGCCCAGGGGGTGCCCAACGATGGTAAGGAATCTATCGTTGCCAGCGGTCTGCAGTGGTGCCAGACCGGCGGCGGCACCTTTCGCTGCCATGACAATTCCAGGGATTTTATTTTGA
>CAZKYZ010000355.1:0-4347 GCA_964557055.1 uncultured Desulfobacterales bacterium | reverse complement strand
AAAATTGACAGATAAAGAACGAAAAAAGCTACCCCGCAAATTTTTCCTTTTACACCTCCGACCGCCAACGGTCCCGGAAAAAACACTGCAATTTTCCCTCACCTGGGGGCTTGGCGGGATGGCTGCCATGTTGGTCGGCATGCAGTTTGCCACGGGGATACTGCTCAATTTTGTATTCGAGCCGACACCCTCGGGTGCCTATGCATCAATTATAGCCCTCCAGAACGACACGCCTTTCGGACAGCTTGTTCGCAACATTCATCACTGGAGCGCCAACCTGCTGGTGCTCATCGTATTCCTGCATGCCATGCGGGTTTTTTTTACCGGTGCCTTTCACGCACCCAGTCAATTCAATTGGTTCATCGGCTGGCTGATGTTTGGAATCATCCTGCTGGCCAACTTAACCGGGTATCTGCTGCCTTATGACCAGCTTGCCTACTGGGCCGTGACCGTTGCCACTGGTATGTTGGAATATATACCGCTTGTCGGCATCACCCTGCAGACCTTTGTACGCGGCGGGGCGGAGATCGGACCTGCTACCCTGCGTATTTTTTTCGCCCTCCATACGGCACTTCTGCCGGCCACACTTGCAGGGCTTGCGGCCTTTCATTTCTGGCGGATCCGCAAAGCCGGTGGGGTGGTCATTCCCCGGAGGCCCGGGGAAGTGCAAACAACACTGGTGCGTGTGCCCACGATACCCTATCTGCTTCTGCGCGAAGTTGTCACAGCATCGGTGCTGGTTGCCGTGGTGCTGTTCGTGGCGGTTTTTATCAACGCCCCGTTAGAGGCGCCGGCAAATCCGGGTCTCAGTCCGAATCCAACCAAAGCGCCCTGGTATTTTGCCGGATTCCAGGAACTGCTGCTTCATATTCACCCGACGTTTGCCGTCTTTGTTGTGCCGATTCTGGTGCTTACGGCGCTGGTTGCCGTGCCCTACCTGCGCTATGAAAAAGACGCCGCAGGAATCTGGTTTGTCTCTACAAGGGGGGGTCGGATGCTGATCTTTTCATCCGGCATTTCCTTTGTAACAACAACGTTTATAATTGTTTTACATGATTTGTATTTTGAAGGAAATCCTGTGGTATCTTCAATGCCTTCTTTCGCCGCCACAGGTGTTGTGCCGGTTACGGTATTGATTGCTGCACTTTCCGGCGCCTATCTATTTATGAGAAAGAAATTTTCGGCCTCAAAAAATGAAGCGGTGCAGAGCATTTTTCTTTTCCTGGTTGTGGCCCTTATCGTGTTAACCCTGACCGGGGCCTTGTTCAGGGGCAAAAATATGGCTCTTATCTTCTTAGGATGATATCAAAATATGTCGAAATCAACTGAAAACGAGCGTTCTGAAACCGAACCGAAAAGACGTGGTTTTCTGTACACGCTCTGGGCGGGTCTCGGTCTGGTTGCATTTGGCGAGATCATCTGGCTGGTTGTGTCCTTTCTGAAACCCGGGAAATACCCCCAAAAGGGAGGCGATTTTGGGGGTGTCATAGAAGCAGGGCCAGTAAGCAGCTTTAAACCCGGTTCGGTAACCGCCTTTCCCAGGGGTCATTTCTACCTGGCCTGTCTGGAGAACGGTGGTTTTTTGGCGCTTTATCGTAAGTGTACGCATCTTGGCTGCACGCTGCCCTGGGTCGATGCTGAAAAGCGTTTTATCTGCCCGTGTCATGCATCCACATTTGATATCCGGGGCAATGTCCTCAAATCGCCCGCATCCAGGGCCCTGGATATTTTTATGGTTCGCATCGAAAACAACATTGTGTGTGTGGAAACCGGGCGGTTGATCAAACGGTCCGGCTTCAGAAAAGAACAGGTTGTCTATCCCCCAAAAATCGAAAGTAAATCTTAGTGTTATGAAGCGTTGGAAGATCACGGGAATCATAGCGAGCTTTGTCATTGTTGTCCTGATTCCGCTCTATGTCATGAGATCCAAAGATTTCAAAGACCGGGCGGTTGTGGCATCGTCGGATGCCGCTTTCGTCGGAAGCGAGGAATGCAGGGATTGTCACCGCCCGGAATATGATAAATGGCGGACTTCCCACCACCGCATGGCCATGGCGAAGGCCTCCCAAGAGACGGTTCTGGGTGATTTCGACAACGCCGTGTTTGAGTATTTTGACACAAAATCAATTTTTTACCGGAAAGACGGCGGCTTTTTTGTAAGAACCCAAGGCCCGGGCGGTGAGATGGGAGACTTTGAAATCACCCATACGTTTGGCTGGCTTCCCCTGCAGCAGTACCTGGTGCCGTTTCCGGGCGGGCGGATGCAGTGCCTGCCCATTGCCTGGGATGATAAAAAAAAACAGTGGTATCACCTTTCCCCGGAAAAACAGATCGATCCGACCGACTGGTTGTACTGGACCCGCAACGCCCAGAACTGGAACGGTATGTGTGCCGAATGCCATTCAACCAACCTCGTAAAGGGCTATGACATGGCGTCGGGTACCTATCAAACGAGCTGGTCGGAAATCAGTGTCGGGTGCGAGGCATGTCACGGACCCGGATCACAGCATGTGGCCTGGGCAAAGATGCCGGATATGGGCCGGCCCCGGGAAGAAAACTTTGCACTGATGGTCAAAACAAACGGGCTCGGCGCAAGACAGCAGATTGAGCTGTGCGCCCCGTGCCATGCGCGCAGAAGCTCCATGGATGACAATCCGCACCGGCTGGTCGATTTTATGGACTACGCAATTCCCAGCCTGCTCACGGAAGGGCTTTATTTTGCCGACGGACAGATACTCGACGAAGTATATGTTTACGGCTCCTTCATGCAGAGCAAAATGTATGCCCGCGATGTCCGCTGCAGTGACTGCCATGATGTCCACAGCATACGCCGCATCAAAGACGGCAACGCTTTGTGCCTGCAATGTCACAAGGCAGCCGAGTACGACAGTAAAGATCATCATTTCCACAAAAAGCCGGGGGAAAAGGGCGAGGCGATCAGGGGCGTAAACGGAGAGATCCTGTTTGATCTCGGGTCCGGTGCCCAATGCGAACAATGCCACATGCCCGGACGCCACTATATGGGAATCGATTATCGGCCGGACCACAGCTTTCGCATCCCGCGCCCTGACCTGAGTACGCGTCTCGAAACACCCAATGCCTGCAACCGCTGCCACTATGACAAGAGCAACGAATGGTCTCAGGAGTATATGGTGAAATGGTACGGCACCCAACAGCGTCCTCATTATGGGAGCATCCTTGCCGCCGGACGGGAACATCAGCCTGAAGCCCTTGACGCGCTGGTCAAACTGGCAGGGGATCGACTGTACCCGGCAATTACAAGGGCTACCGCCCTGGAACAGCTTGCCGACTACGGGGATGAGAAAAGCCGTCTGGCCTTCACCCGGGCCCTGGCCGATGAAGAGGCCATCATGCGCCAGACAGCCGTAAGGAGACTGAACGAGCCGGACCCGTGGAAAATGCTCAGTCTCCTGTCCCCACTTCTCTATGATCCCGTGAAAGCCGTGCGTATTGAAGCCGCCCAGAGATTGACGGTTTTGCCCGCTGTGATGATCACCGGTGACCTCACGGAAAAATTCAAGGGGGTTCTCGCTGAATACCAAAAGGCTGCGGAACATACCGGGGACTTCGCTGCCTCTCGCCATAACCTTGGGAACATGTATGCCAATCTCGGCCAGACCGAACTGGCGGTGGTGCATTACAGAAAGGCCATCGAGATTGATGATCTGTTCTATCCAGCCAAGGTCAACCTGGCCGGGGTGTACAACCGGATCGGCCGGAACAGCGACGCAGAAGTGCTGCTACGAGCAGTTGTCGAACAACACCCGGATTTACATCAGATTAAATACTCACTAGGCCTCCTGCTGGCCGAAGAAAAGAAATATGAGAATGCTGAAGTATACCTGAGAGCGGCTGTTTCGGGCATGCCGCAGCACTCCCGTGCCCGCTATAACCTGGGGCTGTTGCAACAGCGACTGGGTCGGGACAGCCTGGCCGAAGCTTCTTTGTTGGGTGCCGTTGAGATAGAGCCGGACAACTTTGATTACCTCTATGCTCTGGCTGACTTCTATCTGAAGCGGGAACGCTGGGAGCGTGCCCAGGAGATTGCCCAGGAGATGATTGCCCGGCACCCGAATCAAAAAGTCGGCCACGATATCGTTGATTTTGTCAGGAAGCAGAAATGAATGGAAAAAGTAAACAAGCAGCACAGAACCGGGCAGCGGCTAGATGCCGTACCGGCTGGTGGATCGCCGGCGTGATCTTTTTGACCTTGATTGTGACGATGGATTGTCGGATCTGGGAAAATAACGCAGCGGCCGCAGAGCCAGACCCGTCCAAACTGATTGGCCGGTGGTTGCGACCTGACGGCGGATATTTACTGGAACT
>CAZKYZ010000354.1:0-4350 GCA_964557055.1 uncultured Desulfobacterales bacterium | reverse complement strand
TCTTTGAAGGGCTTAAAATATTCAGCGCCAATTACCCGATCGGTGATTTTCGTGAAGCTGATTTGATTTCGGATACAGTGCGTATCCTTGAATGTGGCTGAAATCTGCGAGTGCTTTTGCATATCTCAGTTAAAATCTTCAACTTAAAACCGTTGACATCTCCAACAATCCGGCAGATATCAATACCACTGGAAATGTTGTGATATCAAAATGTCAAGCGAGGTTCTGACTCGCTTTCCAATTTTGTCAATCCATGTATGGGTCAGAACAGTTAATCCGATGATTTGTATAATCTTGTGCTCTCTGTGGAAAATAGGCTTTTTCCAGTACCTCAACGGGGGAAATGGTTTTCCTGTCTTCAGGCTTTGATATTCTAATTTTAGACTGTTTTGTCCGTGTCCGTCTGCGTGGGGTTGCGACTGAATCTCATTTTGGGTTTCTGCACATTTTCTTTAACGGATATGGTGCCGTATGGGTTGTTCGTCATCGTTTTCAATCCAAAATCTGCATTCCAAAATCCAAAACAGTGGGTCCGCAATATGGGTCAAGCCATTTTAAACGTCACCGGTTTTTTATGATTACCGATGAACGTGCAGATATCTTCGATCCCCTGGATACCGCCTGCCAGCGGATCTCCCCGTAAACTGCTGGTGAAAATGGAGCTGTTCTTGGGAATGGCGGCGATAAGATCTTCCTGGTCCACGGCAGACCGCATGACCGTCTGAATATCATCCTCCACCTTGTTCAGAACAAAGCGGACCTCTATACCGATTTCGGCGGCCATGGCTTTTACGTTTTTGGCCATGGTGAACGATTCAAAGGTCGGGTCGATCACACAAAGAATCAGGTCGCAATCCGCAACCACCCGTCTGCCGAAATGCTCCAGGCCGGCTTCGGCATCCACGATGACGAATTCATTTTCCTTTTCTTTCAGTTTTGACAGTACTTCGCGCGACAGTCCTCCGATGATGCAGGCGCAGCCTTCACCAAAACGGCGGATCTTGCCCATCACCAGAAGTTTGACACCATCCGCCTCGGCGATGCAGTCGGCGGGAATATCATCGATGGACATTCCTGGGCGAAAGACGTCCTTTTTATCCGGATCGGCCCACAATTTCTGCTTGGCGCCCTTTCTACCGCCCAGGTTCTCCATCAGGTCCATCGGCAAATCGGCACCGATGAGGCGGTGAAGGCAGAGGTTGGATTCGTCTCCGTCCACCAGGAGAACGCCGCTTCCTCTGGCAGCCATTGCTTTTGAAACGAGGGCGGCGATTGTGCTTTTGCCGCTGCCGCCCTTCCCGCAGATAATAATTTTCATGTTTATCCCTCTCGGTTCGTTAGCGCAAAGTTGCTTGGCTTTTAAACCACCATCGGCCTTGCCACCGCATCCCGCTTTTCCTTTCCATACAGCAACTCCACCAATGCCAGCGCAAATTCGATGGATGTTCCGGCACCCTGGCTGGTGATACAGTTGCCGTCCACCATCACCCGTGATGCAATATTCGTTCGGTTTGAAAGACCTTCCACGAAAGCGGGGTGACAGGTGGCCGATTTGCCTTCCAGCAGTCCATGGTGTTCCAGAACCACTGCCGGCGATGCACAAATGGCGGCATACAGGCGGTTATGGGAAGCCTGTCGTTTCAGGATCGTGGTTAATTCTGTGCTGTCACGCAGGTTCTCCGCCCCCGGTATGCCTCCGGGTAGTGCCACGAGGTCGAATGTTTCATCCATGCATTCGGCGATCATCTTATCCGCGATGATCCGGAGTCCTTTGGAGGCGATAATGTGGCGGCTTTCACAAACAGACGCAACGGTTACCACTGCGCCGGCCCGGCGCAGAACGTCAATGATGCCGACAGCCTCCAGTTCTTCAGTTCCGTCGGCAACCGGAACCAGCACTTTTTTATTCATCGGGAAACCCCATACGTTTGACAATCGGTCAGTGCACAAACATAATACCAAATGATCTTTTTTACAACGGACGATAATCCAAAAAAAAGCTTATGTTGAACCGGGCCCCCCATTGGCCTCAAAGTGGATCGCAAATCGCTGCTTGCCGATGAGCGACTGCCGCTGCAGCGCGCAATTGTAAAGGCAAAACCGCCGACAGCTAAATTATTATTCTTGAAATTTCAGTCATATCCGGGCTATATAGGTCTTAGATGGAGCGGTTACCGATTTTTGTTTATTTGCCGAGTCTATGCCGTCGTGCATTGTTTATTGTAGCGAAACGTTATTTTCCGCTATCTGCCGACAAACATGAGAATCGCTCCGCTTTGTAAAACCATACTTCAATTTCCCTGCGGGAGGTTTATCGATGCGTAACGACAATTTTATCGATTCTGGTTCGGCCGAAAACCCGGATAACGATGATTACTACGAAGAAGATTCCGGCTCACTTTGGCGGAAAGGAAATAACGGGAAATACCGGCCGGCTGTCATGAAAAAAGGCGAGGTACCCATTTTCTTGATTATTGCCGGTCTCGGCATACTGGCGGTTGTAGCTGTGCTTTTGTTCTTTGATTTCGGCAAAACGAATGACGGCCCGAAAGTGCTGCTTCTGGAAAACAAGGTGGCCCAGCTCGAAGCCAAAATCGACGCCATGGGAGCCGTTTCCGGGGAAAGCAAACTCGCCCTTGAAAATGCGCAGGAGCTGAAGAAGGTGCGGGCACGTTTCGATCGCCTGGAAACCTCCTTGACGACCCGGTTGGATCACATGACCAAGGAAATCAGCCGGATTGAAAAACAGAAAAAACCAGCTGCCGGGCCTGAAAAAAATTCAGCGGCCGCGACACCGCCGAAGCCGGAAAATGCCGGGCCGTCCGGAAAGATTCACACTGTTTCCAGCGGGGAAACCCTCTATAGCATCAGCCGCAAATATAATCTCAGCGTCGATGAACTGCTCAAATTGAACAATTTTGAAAAGGGAACTGTCCTCAAGATCGGCCAGCAACTGAAGGTTCGCAAATAGGCCCAGCAGCAACGGCGGGATCAATTCTCACCCTCGTTCATGGTTTGCCTATGCCACAAAGAGCACGAAGGGGGATCGGACGGAACGTGCGATCCCTTCTTCACTCTGCTCACGTCTGCAGGCGGCTCCGACAGGTCTATTCAACTCCGTATAAGCCGGTAATATCGCTTCATGGTGCCTGTTCGGGTGAATCATCCTCTCCGACAAAGTGGGCGTTCAAGGAATTACCACGGATCTTCAGAATGGCGGCTGATGCGGAAAACCCGTGTCGCGGCCACCCGGCACTGCCGGGGTTGAGGTAAAGAACTCCTTCACGGCGATAGGTTTCCGGCCGGTGACTGTGGCCATAAACGACGACATCGACACCAGCAGGGCCGGGTTCCAGGTCGATTCCGGCCAGATCGTGAACCAGGTATATGGTAATCGCCCCGATTTCCAGAATATCTGTTTTCGGCAGGTCACGCGCCCAGTCGCCTCTGTCCATGTTGCCTCTGACGGCATGAACGGGCGCAATCCGATGCAACGATTCCAGTACATCCGGAGTGTCGATGTCGCCGGCGTGGACAATAGAAGCGACATTCCGAAACGCTTCCGCAACCCAATGGTCACAGCTGCCGTGGGTATCGGCAATGACACCGATATCCATAGCAGCCGGTCGGCCCGATGAGGCGGTCATGTTTACAAACCGCCTTCGGCAGCAATCGGGTCAGCGGCGATTTCAGTAAGTCTTTTTATGCCGGCAAGGTATAGCTGCAGGCCTTTTGGGAAAATATCGTTGTGGTTGGCCCCCGGGATTTTTATCAGCTTGCGATGAGTGGCGGTGCAGCTGTCGAAGAGGGCTTGACCATCCGACAAGGGGATAATGTGATCATTTTCAGCGTGGATGACCAGTAGAGGTGTTCGGATCCTGCTGATTTTAGAGATGTTTCCGAATCCGTCGATTTCCGAAAAGCCGATCCGATCCGTGTCGACCCCCAGGAGCCTGAGAAGCGGTTCGGTATAGGCAAAACCGCTTTCTACAATCACTCCCTGATAGCGACCCGGATGAGCAGCCGCCAATTCCAGGGCGGAGGCGCTGCCCAAGGACCTGCCCATTAAAATCAGGAGTTCCGCGTAGCTTCTGTCCTGCAGCCAACCCAGGACGAATTCAAATATCGTGTGGCAATCCTTCATCATTGTTTTGACGGTAGGTGTTCCGGTAGACAGGCCGTAGCCACGGTAATCCGCCGCTATAAAATTGATTCCCATTCGATTGTATACCGGTCCTAACGCGTCATAGTCCGCAACGATTTCACCGTTTCCATGGAAAAAAAGGATGGTGGGTCGATCGATGGATTCCATATGAATTCTAATATAACCCCACCTGTGAGAAAGATGCA
>CAZKYZ010000353.1:1952-4355 GCA_964557055.1 uncultured Desulfobacterales bacterium | reverse complement strand
CGTGTTCGCGCGGGTGTTCGCGCGCTGTTCGCGCGTGTTCGCGCGGGTGTTCGCGAGCTGTTCGCGCGTGTTCGCGCGAGCTCACGCGGTGCCCTAAGTCGCTGGACGCCCTAAGTCGCGGGGCGCTGCGTCACGCCCTAAGTCGCGGGACGCTGCGATTGAGCCATCCAGCCACCCATACATCCATCCAACCATCCAACTGTCCAGCCATCCAGCCATCCAGCCATCCAGCCATCCAGTCATCCAGCCATCCAGTCATCCAGTCATTCAGCCACCTAGTCTTCCAGCCACCCAACCATCCAACCATCAATCAATCCAGCCATTTACAGCCATCCACATAGCCATCCTCAGCCATTCACAACTACCCATCAAATACATCTGTGTTACTTGTGGTGAAACCGCATGCTGTCCACCTCATGCGGTCAACCGCAATATATCATTGCTGCATGCCGCACATCACGTGGCCAACCGCAATATATCATTCGTACATAACAACACATGTGTGTTAATTGCGGTGCAACCGCATGTCGTGCATTTTAAGCCTGTCATCAACAGCAATGCTGCAGTCATTTTCTGACATCAAATTACCTGCCTAGTTTTCCGAAGCGCTCGCCGTACAGAAAGTGGCGAGTCGGTCGACTGCCAACTGCCAGAGGGCCAACGCGAACAAGACCAACATGATATACGACTGCGATGGAAGCATGTTCAAGCGATTCCTGATGATTGCAAGGCCATCTGGGGGGACATATGGGGGCCTCGTGCGGCTAGCTCCTTCGCAGTTACTGACTCGGTGGACTCAAGCAGTTCCTGATTCGGTGGTCTCCAGCCGCCGCGACCTCCTGATGAATGCAGAGCCGCCTCGGGAACGGCTAGCTCCTTGGCCGTTTGAAGCACCAAAGTCTATCGATCATCAATCGATAGGTCACAGCCCAGCAGAGTCTAGCGATTATTGCGGTGGACTCAGTCATCGTGGCATCCGCTAGGGAGGAAAAAATTAATGCGATTCTACATCGTGCGGTCGACCACAACTGTAAGTCACACACGCATCGTATACATGTGTTATACTTGTGTAAAACCACATGCTGTCCACATCATGCGGTCAACCGCAATAACACATGTGTGTCATACTTGCGGTAAAACCGCTTGCGGTCAGACGCAATATAGCATTCGTACATTGAGGTAAAACCGCATGCGGTCAACCGCAATATAGCATTCGTACATTGCGGTCAAACCGCAAGCTCTCCGCATCATGCGGTCAACCGTGTGCATGCCAACAACCGCAATTATGCAGCCACTTTTGACAGCAACTCACCAGGCTAGATTTGAGTTGTGCGGTTAAGCTGTGATCATCAAATCGCAACATAATATGTTGACTTGCAACCGCAATTATTTTATGTGAATGACCATTGTTGTGTGCACATAGTACCTGGCTATTGGTGGGCGGTGCATGTCTATTACCTGGGCGTGCGCTCGCGGTGATCTTTGCTAGCATGACTGACGTGACTTGCGTGATCTGCATGGAGGGACTGCAAAATGAAGAGCAGGAACGAGGGCAGGCATTGATCTGTGGACATGTGTTCCACTTTCGGTGCCTCGCTGAGTATTGCAGGGTGCATGACAAGACCCTTGAAACGATCAAATGTCCTACATGCAAGACATCGAGTACTCAACATGTTGCGCAGCCAGGCTACCCTGGTGACACCGACATCCCGAATCTGATCGATATCCAAGATGATGATGATGCTGCAAATCAAAATCCTGATGATGATGCTGCAATCGGTAACCCGCTAAGTCCAGGTAGACGTCGCTGGCGCAGTGGAGCCCTGATGCTGATGTCCAGTGGAACCCTTGTTCCAGTGCAGGCTGGGCCTCCTGATGTAGAGCCACTGCAGCCTCCTGCTGAAGATCCAGAGGCAGAGCAACACGCTGTCGTACCAGCTCAGCCTCCTGTTGTAGAGCCATATCAACCTCCTGCTGAAGATCCAGAGACAGAGCCATATCAACCTCCTGCTGAAGATCTAGGCGCAGAGCAACACGCTGACGAGAATGTTTATTCACCTATCTCTGAGCAGACCGTCCAAGAAATCATCTCAGCTCAGCCTCTGCTCAGCCAGCATCTCAGCTCATCTGCTCATCACCAAGTGCCGCCAGCTCAGCCTCTTGCAGACCTTCCAAGCAATCATGTGCATCATCCTGAGCCTACAACGCCTGTGCTGATAGAAGTACCATCGATGCCTGAGGCTGTCGCCAGTGGGCCTAAGGCTGCGGCGCCTAAGGCTGTTCCTGCGCGTGCTGCTGCTAAGGCTGCTGCTGCTGCTGCTACCGCTGCGGCGCCTAAGGCGGTTCCCGCTCGTGCTGCTGCTAAGGCTGCTGCTGCGGCTGCGGCGCCTAAGGCTGCGGCGC
>CAZKYZ010000353.1:0-1852 GCA_964557055.1 uncultured Desulfobacterales bacterium | reverse complement strand
GCTCGTGCTGCTGCTAAGGCTGCTGCTGCGGCTGCGGCGCCTAAGGCTGCGGCGCCTAAGGCTGCGGTGCCTAAGGCTGCGGCGCCTAAGGCTGCGGCGCCTAAGGCTGCTCCTGCTGCATCTGCGACTGGCCAGTTCTCCGACACTCTCAGCGGGTTCGATGAACCGACGCTGTACTGCATAACGTGCGGTGGCAAAGCGGGTGTCAGCAAGATGCGCCTGCGAGGAAAAACTAGTGGAGCGTGGGAATGTTTGGTTTGCGGGGTGAAGGGAACGTCGCTGCGTAGGATCTTTGGTAAATGGCCAATATCCGAGTACGTTGAGATGGATAAGACCGAGAAGGAACATTTCTTCAACGAGATCTCAAACATGGACATGGATCAGCTGCGGAAGTACGTTGCAGAGCGGTTCGAGAGGGTCGAGACGCAGGGGCGCTACTTCGAAGAAGGTGGCCTTTTTCTTCCACTCAATGTCTGGGCTACAAAAGGCTTCTGCGCGGCAAACATCGAGAGCAAGAGTTTGCCAAGCGATGTGAGAGTCCACCCAGTGCTGGGAACCACTTATAGAGTGGCGCTCGTGGGCAGCGGTCAGAGAAACTACAGAGGTTCTGCGTCGACGTCGACTATGAACAAGCGCTCAAACGTCGGGCGTTGTTTGGGTGATGACCCTGCTGCTGTTGCTGTTGATGCTGCTGATGAAAACGCTGACGAGTCTGAGTCAGCAGGCTCCAGCTCAAGTTACACAAGCAGCAGCTCCTCGAAGAAAAAATCTAAGAAGTCCAAAAAGAGCAAGAGCAGCAAGAAGAAAAAAAACAAGTCAAAGAAAAAAGACAATAAATCAAAGAAGTCGAAAGAAAAGGATGCGGCTCGTGCAAAAGAAAACAAGGCGAAAGCAAAGGCTCAGAGCAAAGAAAAAACGGATACCGAGAAGCTCTGCACCGCAGTGATCAACAAGTGCGAGCCTGTGGCCCTTTCTTTGGGATCAACGATGGCAGAGCCAGGAACAGCATTCTTGCCAGATGCTGTGCTTGCGTCTTGCAAGTCGAGCCTTGAGGCCGTCCAAGAGCTTTGCAAGCGAGCCAAGTGCATCATTAAGGGCGAGATGCCAGTTGGTGCGCTTGGCGTTTCAAGAATCCAGGCAGGACTCATCATACTAAACTTGATACACAAAACACAACTGCAAACTTTATATAGACAACTGTCGATCAATAACAACTTGATATACAAAACACCTTTAACGCAACAGCAAATACATGAAACAACCTTCGGTGACACAAATCGATACGCTTAACATCAACAGTCGATGTACAAAACATGAAAACTGAAACCTTGATACATACAACAACACAACATTAGACACAACATCGTGTACAGATATACAACAAAAGAAAACAACAATCATTACACGAATCACATTATGTTATATACAAAACAGAAAACACACAGCTTGATATACAAAACAAAAAAACTCTATATACGAAACACAAAAACTCGATATACAAATACATGCGACAGAACATTCTATATGAAAACGAATCACATAATATCATAAAGCTGAATACCCCATGGCCCGAGGAACCCATGAGCCTGTGTCTGCCCCCTGCTCAAGGAGTGCAATGATCCGATCAGCAGTGCCAAAAAGAGTGAGCAGCTCGCTAAGCAGTTGATGACTGCAGTAGCCAGGTCTTGCCGCTGAGTTTTATCTTAGCATGCAAGCCCGTACAAGGCCTTATAAGGCCACACAAGGCCTCAAAATGCCTGCCATGCCTTCTCATGCCTCCCTCACATGCAAGGCTTTATATGGCCTTTCTCAGGGCTAAGCAGCATGTAGTGTATTACCTTCGCATGCAGGG
>CAZKYZ010000352.1:1660-4366 GCA_964557055.1 uncultured Desulfobacterales bacterium | reverse complement strand
TCCTGAGATGGCCGATACTTAAAATCGGTATCCCGCCGATACCACGTGTTGATTAACCCCCGGGTTGCTGCTGTAAATACGTGCATTGGACATATGCTGGAAGCGGTAGCCGATCTCGAGATTCTCCGTTATAATCCAGTAGATCCCTATGTAGGACGTAAATTGGAGGGCGCCTCCCAAGTCTTGGCTGCCATATCTGTGCCTGCTGATGTATGTGGGGTTGCATCCCACAGATACCCTTAGATGATCATCGAAAGTAAGGAGATAGAACCCTCCTCCAAAGGCAAGAACAACGCCGGTTTCTCCGCTGCCGACAAGGGCACCGGCACTGCCTTCTATAAAGGCTCCTACCTTCAGATTAGGTCCCAATTCCGATTGCCAGGGCAGGTCTAAGGTCGTAAATGCTTCATACTGATTAAAATTTACCTTATTGCTGTGATCGCCGAAAGCGATCCGCAATCCGGGTTCTCGCCAGACCCTGTCGGATGCGTAGCCTGCCTGGGCAAAAACCGCCATTAGCAAAAAGGTTGCACAAACCACAGGACGCGCAATAAAAATAAATTTCTCCTGAAAACGATACATTTATTTTTTTCTCCCTTTGCCCAGCATAAGCCCATCGACAAACAATATCAAATTGATGCGTAATATCAAGAAGATAAATCACAACCAGCAGGAACGCCATCGGGAACCATTGCGCAAACCACCTGATTTATTACCAAAAAAAAGTATCGACGGGATACCCGCAGCGAGCAGGCAAGCATCGATATCGATGCAAACAGTCGGATTTACAGTTTTTCCTGTACCATTGGGGCCATTCCGGACCTATGGATAGCGCTCATCCGCTCCAATATCAATACCGGCACCGTTGGGGCGCTTTTCAGCGTCGATGTCGATACCAAGCCCGGGAACCGCGATTCCCCGGTCCACCACTTCGGAAGTGGGTCCGGCGAGGTGCAGGTCACCCTGGCCGGGGTGCATAAACCAGCTTTTTCGCGCTGCGGTATAATTGGCGGCCACCCGGGCGCGGCCGTCATCCCGGGACACGATCTCTTTGTTGGTCAGGTTGTTGGCGATGAGCACATTTTTCGAGGCGGGAAAACGGTACTCTATGGCATGGGGGTAGCGATCGTGGTCGAAAAAAATTGTATTGTTGGCGATGATCGTATTCGGCGATGATTCCAGCACGATTCCCACATCCGCGAACGCCCCCGAACCGTCGTGATAAATAAAGTTGTTGCGGATAACCCCGCCCTGATGGGGGCTGTCACCCAGCCCGAAACCGATCCCCCGGTCGCAGTTGATGATGGTGTTGCCCTCCACAAGCGTGCCTTCCGAATGGGTCCAGAAATGGACGGCATGTTCAGCAATGTCCCCCCCCGGGCTGCGGATGTTCCGAAAGGTGTTGTTGCGCACGATCCAGTTGCGGCCGTAATGCACATCAATTCCCCCGGTGTAGTCGTTGGGGGCCGTCCCGGCGGAATATTCAAAGAGGCAGCCTTCGACGACGCCCCCTTCGGAAGGATCCCGAACTTCATCGCTAAACGGCACCTTGACAAGCTGCTCATAGGTGTCGCGAATAACGCAGTTTTTCAGGTGGAAGCGGTCGGTGTTCACATCGGTCTGAACGCCATGGTTGGAAACGCTACGGATGGTCAGGTCTTCAATGGTCACCCCGTCGGCCGACACGAAGAAACCGTGATTGACGTTCCCCTGCATGCCGGCGCCTTCAATGACAACGGCATCCCGATTGCCGGATCGACCCCGGATGGTCAGGTTCTCTGATTTTACCTCCAGGGCCCACCGTCCGGACACCCGGTAGGTGCCGTCTGCCAGAAGAATCGTGTCCCCTTTTTTGGAAGCGCCCAGCGCCCGGTCCAGCTCCCCGACATTGTTCACCGTTACCGTGGCGGCCGATACGGATAGAACCAACAGGAAGAAAATCAGAATTGCCGGTACGATTGTTTTCGTTGCACGCATTACCTTCCCCCCTCCGGTTTTTATTGCCAAAATGAACTGTTGCGGTTCGAAATGTATTATACCCTTGGAAAATGGTATTTCAACAGCAAAATTGCAGGTTTCCACATCGATTGTTGATCCGGCTGGTCAGGTCCGACCCCAAACAGGTCCAAAAAGCGAACTGCTTGAAATGCTTCAGACGATATGTTATCCATGTAAGTCCCCATATCCGCATGTCAGTTAACCGGTGGTTGCGTCGGCAACACACCGTTTACACTTTGCAAAATATGCCGCCGAAATAGGTATCATTTGGTGATATATATAACTTGCTTCCCCAAAAACGGCAAAATATCATTCTGATATAGATTTCATTTTTTGAAATATTTGCCGTTTTACCTAAGAAGCCTATTTCATGTTGGGAAAATGTTGACGCCTGAAGAATCAGAAATAATATTCCTTAGAACCTACAAAGATTTCATCTATAACTTTAATATGCTGGATCGAAATATGGTCTACTTTCTTCGGTATTGCCAAAAAGGGGATTCTGAAAACCGCGTTAGTGAGAAATGACTGAAGGTAACATTTGACCAAAAGTTGAGGAAAATTTTAAAAATCGCAAAAGAGATAATTTCGGAAAAAATGTACGACGACTTTTCGAGTAAAATAGAAGAATGTCGACGCATGAGGAATGTAATTGTCCACGGGGATTGGGAATGGCGAGGCTTTCTGGATTCGCCAATTCTCTACCAT
>CAZKYZ010000352.1:0-1650 GCA_964557055.1 uncultured Desulfobacterales bacterium | reverse complement strand
ATAGTTTCAAGAACAGCTATGTTTTTTAGAAAAAACAATTGAATTATTCAGCAATCTTCGACCAATTATAGAGAGAGGTTTGTTAAATAATTCCCAACAATCCAATTAACGCAGACCTGGCAAAAAGCCTGCCAGGCTGGTTATCGGTACGTTGGGAGAATAAAAAATGAAAATCAAATATCACTGCCTTTTAGCCATCGCCATTTTTCTGACATCAGCACTTGGATGCATAGCGGGACAAGCAGGATTTGAAAAAATAACGAACTTAACAAACCGAATTGAGGTCATTGGCCTTACCCTTCTCCCTCCCCAAGAAGAAGGCTGGGAGTATAAAAAAATAAGTCCGGCGAAAACACAGTTTGGAAAAGTCGGAACACAAAAAGGGCAATCCCTCGCTGGCCTGGTCGTACTGAGCAAACTGCCAAATATCGGCTCCAAAGAAGAATTTATGAAAGTGTTTTCTGAGCAACTGGCTCGCGATACAGGAAATCCAAGGTTTGAAGATTTGATAAATGACGAAGTTTTTTCCACCGAAAAGAACACTCCATCAGTTCGTTACCACACAAAATATAAAGATTTTGGGGTAACAAACCTTCCTAAGGGAGCTAAATATCTTATTGTCGAAGACTTTGGGATCATGTGCCGTCATCCCGGTAACAAGAACGTTGGAGTCACAATTGCCTTATCCCAACGATCTTTACCGGAAGATGCGATTGAAAACTTCGAAGCACTCGCAAATGATTTTATTAAAAATGCGGAGTTTATTGCGCTTCCCCAATAGGAAATAAATTCCCAACCTTTAAGGATTGAACAGCTGGAGGTCAAGGGTCGAGCCACGCTAAGTAATTGAATTATACAACACCAAATGAGGTCTTTTTTTGTGATAACAATAACCTGGATAGCGTTGCACTTGAAACTTGAATTCACACAGGTTTTAGGGCCTATTTTAGGATTCTTTCGCCGTTATTATAGTTGGTTACCGTGGTCCGACCCC
Organism: uncultured Desulfobacterales bacterium; assembly: GCA_964557055.1. GTDB lineage: Bacteria > Desulfobacterota > Desulfobacteria > Desulfobacterales > CAZKYZ01 > CAZKYZ01. The sequence continues at coordinate 656 of CAZKYZ010000352.1, read as the reverse complement.
AAGAACCTCAACCCGAACTTACTCAACCTCGGATAGGCGCGCGTCTTAGCTTTGCGATATTTTAGAAATACGTCTTGCATTAACGCTTTCAGTGAATTACATTGTATTACAATATACTACATTGGAGGTTTTGTATGAGTACCGCAATATCTGTACGCATTCGAGATGACCTTGCGTCGAAACTATCTGAAATTTCAAAAGAAACTGAAAGACCTAAATCCTTTCACGTTCAGAAGGCGATTGAGGCATACCTTTCAGAGATAGCCGACCTGCAAATAGCCCTTGATCGGTTACACGACCCATCTGACCCGATAGTTAGTCTTGAAAATATGAGGAAAAACGTTGGCTTATAATATTTCCTTCAAAAAGTCTGTTGGGCGTGATCTGAAAAAAATCAGTAAGGAACAAGTAGAGAGGATTCTTCTAAAAATTGAAGAAACTCTGGTTAAAACCCCAGAAAAGCACCCTTTATTATCTGGAAAATTTGCCGGACTCAGAAAGTTTCGAGTTGGCGATTATCGGATAATATTCACAATCCTCGATGACACAGTTCTGATACTTAGGGTGAGTCACCGCAAAGAATCATATAGATAAATATAACATGTCACTGGAAACCGACGCGCAAGAAACCGCGCGCGTTTCAGTTCGAACGTTAT
>CAZKYZ010000351.1:0-4372 GCA_964557055.1 uncultured Desulfobacterales bacterium | reverse complement strand
GCTCTAATCTCCGAAGGCAAGTTCGATACAATTGTTCAAAACGCACGGGAAGCCGTCGAGATCGTGAATAAGGTAACATCATCCACTTCATGAAAGCAACGGCACCTGTGTTGTGCTGCAACCGTACGGCAACCCCAAATTTGCCGGATTGATATTAAACCAACTTATGGAATGTGAGGGGAAAAATGGCCATTCTGGATATTAAGCCGGTGGGCAGCTGCCGGTACGACCTTATCTCACTGGGCGAAATTATGCTGCGTTTTGATCCCGGAGAAGGACGGATTCACACGACACGATCTTTTCGAGTCTGGGAAGGCGGCGGTGAATACAATGTGGCACGCGGCCTGCGTCGCTGTTTTGGAATGCGCACCGCAGTTGTGACGGCCTTTGCCGATAACGCTGTTGGACGCCTGGTTGAAGATTTCATTCTGCAGGGTGGTGTGGACGTATCCTTTGTCAAATGGGCGCCTTTTGACGGCATTGGCCGGACGGTGAGAAACGGCTTGAATTTCACGGAAAGAGGTCACGGAATTCGCGGTGCCCTTGGCGTTTCGGACCGCGGCCACACGGCTATCTCTCAACTAAAGAAAGGCGATATCGATTGGGAAAATATATTCGGCCAGCATGGCGTTCGTTGGCTGCACACAGGCGGGATATTCGCGGCACTTTCTGAAACGACCCCGGAAGTGATCGAAGAAGCCATGCAGGTGGCCAAAAAGCACGGCACCATGATCTCGTATGATCTCAATTACCGACCATCGCTCTGGCAGAGTATCGGGGGCAAGGAAAAAGCGCAGGAAGTCAATCGTCGACTGGCTCAATATGTAGATGTAATGATCGGCAACGAGGAGGATTTCACGGCTTGTTTGGGATTTGAAGTAGACGGACTGGATGAGAATCTGTCTTCACTGGACGTTACCAACTTTAAAAAGATGATTGCGGTCGCCGTTGGGCAATTCCCCAATTTCAAAGTTACCGGTACAACCTTGAGAACCGTAAAAACAGCCAGCATCAACGACTGGGGCGCCATTTGCTGGGCAAATGGAAAATTTTATGAGGCTCCGCTGAGAGAAAATCTGGAAATACTGGATCGTGTCGGCGGCGGAGACAGTTTTGCCTCAGGACTGATTTACGGATTGCTGACGTCCGGTGATCCCCAGATGGCGGTTAATTACGGTGCCGCCCACGGTGCCCTGGCGATGACCACCCCCGGCGACACGACCATGGCGACATTGAAAGAAGTGGAAAAAATAACGGCCGGCGGTGGCGCCCGGGTGGTCCGTTAAACGGAAACGCTCAACGTGTTAAAACGAGTATAATAGTGACCGGATGCATGCACAACAACCAATAAATTAAACATTCTTGGGGGGATACAATGGACTTAAATATTGCCGGTAAAAAAGCCTTCGTCACTGGCGGAAACATAGGAATCGGGAGAGCCGTCTCGCTCGCTCTTGCTCGCTGCGGCGCGGATGTGGCATTGACCTACTATTCTCACGAAGCCGAGGGGAAAGCGACAGTTGACGCCATTAAAGAAATGGGTCGGGATGCAATCGCCCTTCAACTGGATGCAACGAATAGCGAACAGGTTACAGATGTGGTGGGGCAGGTTGCAGAGAAGCTTGGCGGTCATATCGATATTCTGATGAACAACGCCGGCCATCTTGTCGGGCGTTGTTCAATTGCAGATATGACAGATGAACACTGGTTTACAACCATTAACGTCAATTTGACCAGCACATTTTTCTGTACCCGGGCGGTACTGCCTTTTATGAATACGGGATGGGGGCGCATCATCAACATGTCCTCCCTGGCAGCTCGAAACGGCGGCGGAAACGGTGCTACCGCCTACGCCGCATCAAAGAGTGCCATCATTGCTTTTACCCGTGGTTTGTGCAAGGAAGTCGCAGACCAGGGAATAACCGTTAATGCTGTGGCTCCAGGACTCATATTGGGAACGCCTTTTCACGAAACGTTCACCAATGAAGCTGGAATTCAAGGGGCCATCAACAGTACGCCGTTGAAACGGGCCGGTACCCCTGATGATGTCGCCAATGCCGTACTCTATTTTGCTACTGAACTTGGTTCATTCATTACAGGCGAGATTCTTGAAATTAACGGCGGGATGTACTTTGCATAATTGTATGAACCAAAGGAATAATCACGTCACTGTTATCCAGATACCTGACACAGCAGTGATCAAAACAGAAAATCAAGTGGTTGCATGATTTGGTCATTCATTACCGCTATGGGAAAGGAGGGAAGAATACTTGGGAGAGACTCAGGTGTGAATGGTTTGATAAAAACCTTGCAGCATTGTCTAGTGATATCATCATTTTTAAGGTGACCTAACTGTAAACGCACATTTTAACAGGCTATGTAAGGAGGGTGTCAAATGGATTATCTAAAAAGATTTGCTTTCTCAGTTGTAGCAATCGCAGTAGTTGTCGGTTTTTCTGTATCAGTCCAGGCCAAAGAATGGAAGGGCTGGAATATTCATGTGGCCGGTTACCCGAATACAGTAGCAATGGACAAGTTTGCGGACTTACTGAGCGAAAAGTCTGGCGGTAAAATGACCCTGAAGATGTACCATGCAGGTACTCTCGGCAGTCAACCAGACGCCATTGAACAGGTGCGTATCGGTGGACTGGAGATTGCCAACTTCAATATGGGTCCCATTGGGCCGATTGTTCCGGAAGCCAATGTCGTTTCTCTGCCGTTTATCTTTAAAGACGTCGATCACATGTGGCGTGTTCTTGATGGAAAAGCGGGCGACATGATCAACGCCGGTCTTGAAAAAAAGGGCCTTATTTCCCTGGCATGGTACGCTGCTGGAGCACGTTCGTTTTATAACTCCAAAAAGCCCATTCAAACACCTGCCGATGTTGTTGGCATGAAAGTCAGGGTTATGAATAATGATCTATACTCCGGTATGATTTCAGCCCTTGGCGGAAACCCGTCTCCGATGGCTTTTTCTGAAGTATACCAGTCCCTGAAAACCGGTGTTGTGGACGGTGCTGAGAACAATTGGCCTTCCTATGAGTCGACAGGCCATTACGAGGTAGCACCTTATTATTCCAACTCTCAACATCTGATTATTCCCGAGATTCTGGCGATCAATGCAGACGTGTACAATGCATTATCGGCAGATGATCAGAAAATTCTGAAAGAAGCCGCCCAGGAGTCAGCGGTGCTTCAACGTGATCTTTGGCTGAAGCGGGAAAAGGCAAGTGAGGCAAAGGTGCTGGCAGCTGGCGTTAAACTCAATCAAATTCCGGACAAAAGTGCATTCCAGGATGCGATGAAACCTGTTTATGACAAGTACCTGGCTGAAAATCCGGATCTGAAGCCGTTGGTCGAGCTGATCCAACAAACACCTTAGTCTTGGTCTGAGAACCATCACGGTTACCGGTATTTTTTTTAAAAAGAAATGCCGGTGGCCGTTTCTCAGTGCAGCCTACATTGATGAATTTGAAATTATAGCGGGTATTACGAATGTCTACAAGAAGATCGGTAGAGAATAAATCATCATTTGACAGATTATTAGATCTCTTCGGCCATATTACTACCATAATTACCGGTGTCGCTCTTGTTTTCATGACGGCTATTTTCGGTTGGCTAGTCTTTGGCCGTTACGTACTGAATGCGACTCCCACCTGGGTTGAACAGGTCTCCCTGCTGTTGGTTGTCTATATTGGCTTTTTGGGTGCATCTGTCGGTGTTCACCAAAAAACCCATCTGGGTGTATCCGTGTTCCGGGAAATGAGCCCGAAACCGGTTCGTCGCATCTTTGATTTCTTATCATTTAGTATTTTGACCGGGTTTGGTCTGATAATGGTCGTCTACGGATATAAGCTGACCATGTTCAAGTGGGCAGCTGAGATTCCACTCATCCATATCTCTGAAGGGTGGCGGTCTTTGCCGATTATGTTGAGCGGTGTTTTTGTTTTTCTATATTCCATTGGCCATCTCATTCACTTTTTTAACGATACAAATCAAGAAGATAATGAATAAATAGAGGATCTTTGATCAATGGGCCTGCTCATCTTACTATGTATATTCGCAATTTGTGTCATAATTGGTATGCCGGTGGCATTTGCTATTGGCGTTGCTGCTGTTTCCGCTTTTTTTTATGAAGGCCTGCCGGTGATGATCGCTTTTCAGCGGATTATATCCGGTATCAGTATTTTCGCCCTCATGGCGATTCCGTTCTTTATTTTTGCCGGCGAGCTGATGTTTCAGGGTGGCATCGCCATGCGCCTGGTGCGCTTCGCTTCCTCTGCCGTTGGTGCTATGCGGGGGGGGCTTGGTGTCGTCAATGTTTTTTCATCCATGCTGTTCGGCGGTATATCCGGCTCTGCCATAGCCGATA
>CAZKYZ010000350.1:0-4373 GCA_964557055.1 uncultured Desulfobacterales bacterium | reverse complement strand
TCGCGCACGCCGTGCAGTGCCTGAATTCGCTGAACCGGCAGAAGGAAATCGATGCGCTGCTGGAAAAAACGGCCGAAGTCCATAGCGGAAATTGGCGCGGCCTGATCGCCGTAGCCATACAGTACCAGAATATCGAGCATACCGGGTTTATCATTGCAGGAGAGTTTGAGCGCGGTCAGCATCGTGGCGGCAATGCCAAACTGGTCAATGCGCTTGAGCGGGACCGCGCCCGCGCCCTTCAGCTTGCGGTGGCGGCCATGCCTCTGGCGGACAAAGTTGCTGAAAAAACCGATGTTGCAGCGTTCTACTACCGCTGTTCTCAGCTGGTGCAGTTCGAGCGTAGCCATGCGGAATCATGGCGCCTGCAGTATCTGACTGCGTTGGCGGAACTGCCCGATTATGCGGAGGGCTATTATTACGGATATTACGGCTACGGTGGGCAGACCCACGGCGCTCCGGTAGATGACCAGGGCAACCCGATCTATTACGGCATTCCGGAATCGTGGGAAGCGGCCCAAAACGACGGCGAACGCTGGCGATGGTGCCTGGACAAAACCGTTGCGCTGGATGCCGGCATGGGGTGGTCGGTAAAAGATCAGTTTGCGCACTTCCTTCTGGATCAGTTTGGCGTGCAGACCATGGCCCAGTATTCCTGGCTTCACGGCCGTGGTGAATCGCTGGACGGGAAAGACGCAAAAGAGCGCGAGGGCGGCATTCTGTCCATGCACACCCTGCAGGACAACCAGGCCCTGGCACGCCTGGCCAACGGTATCCGGCGCTGGGTGCTGCCGGATGAATTCAACTATATCCGCATGTTTCAGGAGCTGGAGAATCACAACCAGCTGGCGGATATATACCGCAATCGCCGGCAGTACCCGAAGGCCGCAGCCCAGCTGCGCACTTGGCTGGCGAAAAGCAAATCGGACAGCATCCGGCAACAGCTGGATCAAATTGTGAAACCCTGGGGGCAGTTCGAACAGCATGGCAAGTCACCTGCCCGGCGGGGCGCCAAGGTGGGCTTGCGCTTTCGCAACGGCAGCAAAATCAATTTCAACGCCCGCAGCATCGACCTTAACGGGATGCTTCTGGACCTCAAACGGCATTTACAAGCAAAACCGAACCACATTGATTCCGAGCGCGTCAATATCAATCAGCTGGCCTACGATATCCTTACAAACGACAAACACCGGCAATTCGTGGGCTCCCGGGTCGCTCAATGGTCCCTGGAGGTAAAGCCGCCGGCCGATCACTTCGACCGGTTTGTCGAAATCGCCACACCCCTGCAGAAAGCCGGCGCGTATCTATTGGAAGGCGTCATGGAAGGCGGCAACACCTTTTACACCGTCATCTGGATCGAAGACACCGTGCTGGTGAAAAAGCAGCTGGATCGGAAAGACTATTATTATATCTGCGACGCCCTTACCGGGCAGCCCGTTTCCGGCGCCAATGTGGAAATTATCGCCTACCGCCAGGTTCACAAGGGCAACAACCGTTACGATACCGAAGTGAAGGTCAGCCGTATGGCGGCCGATAAGGATGGACAACTTTTTGTTACGCCCTCACAGGTTCCGCCCGGATATCTGTGTATCGTCATCGCCCGCTCAGAAAAAGGCCGCCTGGGGTTTTACGGGTTCAGCTATGGCCATTTCAACAACCGCCAGGAGTCTCAATACGACCAGACCAAAACATTTATCATTACCGATCGTCCGGTATACCGTCCGGAGCATACCGTCAAATGGAAAGCGTGGGTTCGCAAAACCCGGTACGATCAGAAAGACCAATCGCACTACGCCGGGCAGACATTTTCAGCGACCATTTCCGATCCTCAGGGCACCAAAGTCTGGGAAGGGAGCCTCAACGCTGATGAGTACGGCGGTTTCGACGCTGAATATCGTCTTCCCGGGGATGCCGGGCTTGGTGTCTACTGGATCGATATCCATCAAATGGGCGGCGGTTCATTCCGTGTGGAGGAGTACAAAAAGCCCGAGTTTGAGGTGACCGTTGCAACACCGGAAAAACCGGTGATGCTGGGCGACGTTATTGAAGCCAGGATCCAGGCCAAATACTATTTCGGCGAGATGGTCAAAAATGCCAGGGTAACCTACAAAGTGATGCGTTCCAGCCACAACGCGCACTGGTACCCTGCCATGTATTGGGACTGGTTTTATGAACCGGGCTACTGGTGGTTTGGTCAGGATTACCCCTGGTATCCTGGTTGGCAGCGCTGGGGCTGCCCGGCACCGCTGCCGTGGTGGTATCACGAACGCGCAACGCCCCCGGAGCTGGTCATGCAAAACGAGGTGGAAATCGGCGATGACGGCAGTGTGGTGATTCAAATTGACACGCGCGTTGCCCGGGAAATGCACGGTGATCTGGATCATCAATATACCATCACGGCGGAAGTTACCGACCAGTCGCGCCGCACGATTGTGGGCAGCGGCCGTGTGCTTGCAGCCCGTGAGCCTTTTAAGGTCTACGCATGGGTCGATCGCGGGCACTACCAGGTCGGCGACAGTGTCCAGGCCGATTTCAACGCCCAGACTCTGGACAACAAACCGGTCCGGGGGCGGGGGGAGCTTGTTTTGTACCGGATCACCTACGACAAAACGTATCAGCCGGTTGAATCCGAGGTGCAGCGGTGGCAACTTGATACAGCTGCCGACGGGCGGGCGCGACAACAATTGCGTGCATCCGAAGCCGGACAGTATCGCCTGTCATATGCTCTGACGGACGCTCAAGGCCATCGGCAGGAAGGCGGCCACCTTTTTGTGGTACGCGGAGAAGGGTTCGACGGTTCCCGATACCGTTTCAACGACCTGGAGGTCGTGCCGGACAAAAAGGAGTACCGCAACGGCGATACGGCCGGATTGCTGATTAACACCAATAGGACGGACAGCGTTGTATTGTTCTTTGAACGGCCTTCAGATGGTGTCTACCGCCAACCGAAAGTCCTGCGTGTTCAGGCAAAAAGTCATTTGGAAGAACTGCAGATCACCCCAAAGGACATGCCCAATATTTTTGTGGAGGCCGTAACCGTCAGCGATGGCCAGGTGCATACACAGGTGCGCGAAATACACGTACCGCCGGAGCAGCGGGTGCTGAACATCACCGCAAAGACCGACAGGGCGGAATACAAACCGTGCGAAAAAGCGAAGGTCAAACTCATGCTCACGGATCTGGCCGGCAAACCGTTCGTGGGCAGCACGGTGGTGACGGTGTACGACAAAGCGCTGGAATACATCAGCGCGGGCGGCAATGTTCCCGAGATAAAATCCTTTTTCTGGAAATGGCGCCGACACCACTATCCGGGTATCGAGAGCAACCTGCTGATGGTCTTCGGCAACCTGGCGAAAAACAGGGCTGTGTCGATGCAGACGCTCGGGATATTCGGCCGGTCTGTGCAGATCGAAATGGATTCCGACCAGGTGAGCGGCAAAAACGAATTGGCGCGCATGGTTGCGGCTCCCATGAAATCAAAAGGAGCTTTGGGTATGGCGGCGGAAGGCGCCCCGCCTGCTCCTGCCGAGGCGATGGCGGATAGCGGTGCGGCCTACGAGGAGAAAGAACTCAGCCAGGATGCGGCTATGGCCGGCGACGAAACGGCGGCACCCATGGTGCGCAGCAATTTTGCCGACGCTGTTTTCTGGAACGCCGCAGTTACCACCGACAAAGACGGTATGGCCGAGATCGATTTCGATATGCCGGACAACCTGACTGCCTGGAAAATAAAAGTTTGGGCCATGGGGCATGGCACCAGGGTCGGTCAGGCTGAAGCGGAAGTGGTGACCCGTAAAAATCTTATTGTGCGTATGCAGGCACCGCGTTTTTTTGTGGAAAAGGATGAAGTGGTGCTCAGCGCCAATGTTCACAATTATCTGGAAACCGACCAGCAGGTCACCCTCGAGATGATGCTGTTCGGCAATACACTGAAGTTAATGGATGCCGGCGCCCGTGGGGTCAACCGGGAAAGCCCCGAACCGGTTCCCAGCGAGGTCCTGGCAAAGACAATAACCGTGGGTTCCGGGGGAGAACAGCGGGTCGATTTCCGCGTCCGGGTAGCTGCGGAAGGCAATGCCGTTATCCGTATGAACGCGCTTGCCCGGGAGGAATCGGATGCCGTTGAAATGTCCTTCCCGGTATACGTGCACGGGGTGGAAAAGCAGGTGCCCTACAGCGGCCAGATGAGATCCGACCAGATATCGGCGGAAATTGTATTTGATGTACCGAAAGCGCGTCGTGTGGATAATTCGCGCCTTGAAATCCGGTATTCCCCCACTCTGGCCCTGGCGATGGTCGATGCTTTGCCGTATATGGTCAGTTATCCATACGGCTGCACGGAGCAGACACTCAGCCGATTTCTGCCGTCTGTCATT
>CAZKYZ010000349.1:0-4378 GCA_964557055.1 uncultured Desulfobacterales bacterium | reverse complement strand
AAAGATTCCTGTAAACATGGATACACCTGATGTATAGGACCTGGAAAATCCGAATGTCGAAATCCGAAACAAAAGGCAATTCACAAGGACCAAAATTGCCAAACATCAAGTTGAAACAGTAATCATTATGGCTTGGTTTCGATCATGGGAGCATTTTAATTTTTTAATTGTTTTGTATTTCGAATTTCGAGCTTCGTATTTGGCGTATCGGTAAATCTGGAAAGCACGCCATAATCAATCGTTATCGTTTTGCCAATAATTTTTGGGATGTAACAATAGCAAACGGACATTTTTCAATTCTGGAATGCGGATTTCGGATTACCGTAGTTTGACCCACAGCAGCCGGGCCGGTTCGTTGCCCTTGTTCTTCCATTCTGTGGGCGCATCACGGGTCAGGTAGATTAGATCGCCGCTGATGACCTGATAGTCAAGATTGTTGATGACGGTATGCAGTTTTCCGGAAAGGACATATCCGAGCTCTTCTCCCTTGTGAACAAAGAAGTGGGTGTCCAGGCTTTCCCGGGGCGGTATTTCGATAACGAATGGTTCCGCCCCGGCTTCGTAATCGGAAGGTAATAAAGACTTTCCGCTGATGACGCCCTTGGGCAGGTCCGGAAAGGGAATCATTCTGCCGCCTCCGGTAAACACGGTACGTCTGCCGGTTTCCAGTTTATCCTGAAAAAGCGAGCCAATTTCCACACAGAGCGTTTCGGCGATTTTGAACAGGGCCGGCAGTGAAGGATATATGCTGTTGCTTTCGATCTGGGAAATCGAACTGGGTGTAACGCCCACCATATCGGCCAGCTTTTTTTGGGACAGACCCTGTTTGGTCCGCAGCTCTTTCAGCCGAGTCCCCAGGTCGATTTTGCCGGACCTGCGACTGTCGGTCTCGAAGGTGACGCTCAATCCCTCATTCCAAAAAGATGTGGCATTGTTTAATGTGTCCGGTTTGCGTTTGTCCGCTTTGAGAATGGTCAGGGTGGATCTTCCCCTTTTCAGGGACAGCTCGATGGCGACCTGGGCGATCTGGTTGATCCGGGCCCGCAGTTGTTCGGAATGAGCCCCTTTTTCAATCACCCAATACGCTATCGTATCAAGCTCATACAGTTTCGGGCACGAACGGGAGTAGAATTTGATGATGTCGGTTTCTCCATCCCACAAATTCTGCATGCCGGTGAGGCTTTCAAACACGAAGCGGACATCGCCTTTCATGGTCTGGTGCAGTTTATAGATCGATTCGGCAACGAGAGTCGGCTTCCAGGGTTCTTGCACCCTGACGATCTGGTACGGCCACTGGGCGCCGTCCTTTTCGTAAAATTTGCTGAAAATATCGGATCCATCACCCTTCCCATGGGTAAAGCAATCGAGAATCGTCAGGTGCTGGCTTTCCGCCATGGGCCCCAGTTCTTCCAGTAATGTTTTGGGGGATCTGTCGAAGCTCACATAAATCAGCGGCTTGTTGTGGTCCAGCGATTCCTGGACAAAGTTCAGACAGAAAAGTTCCGCAAGACTGCCCGCATCGTCATACCAGATGACGTTATCACCGATATAGAGGCCGCCCAGGAGTTGATCCAGTTGGGGAACCCCTGAGGAAATGCGGGTTTTTTGGGAAAACACAGAATTATCCTTTCGTGAATTACAGGAGCACCGATTCGTTTCGGCAGCAACAATACCCAACGGGGGATCTAAGGTCAATAAAAAGCAACCGCCGGTTTTGAAATCGCTTTTTGTCCTGTTTCGAAAGTAAAGAAACGTTCAATTGGCAAACAGATAGGAATTTCCAAAGCAAAACCGCCTTTCTCGCGGTGCTGTCGTCGAGAGAAAGGCGGTTTGTGGTACCCGGTGGAGCCTGCCTGTACAGGGTGCCTACCGTTTTCTTTTTTTCAAAACGATCATCATACTCAAGCGAAGCCGTTCAAGCACTTCTTCCAGTCTTCCGACTTCATCTTTGCGAGTGACGGGGATCTCCTTTTCCAGATTTTTTGCATTGGCCAGATCCATGGCTACGTCGGTCAGTTTCTTAATGGGAGCCAGCGAAAAACTTACTGTCAGGTGGGTGATCAGGCCGGATACAATCAGGATGATGCCCATTACAATAAGCAGGTTTTTCATCAGGTTATATTGTTCCTGTGCGATCACATCAAGGGAAACACCGATCCGGAAACCGCCCCAGTGCTTGCCTTTGACAAAAATGGGAGAAGACACGTCCCACATCACCTTGCCGGTATCCCTGTGGTAGGTCTGTAAAAAGCCTGAATCCTGGTTTTTGGCGGCTTTCAAACCGACCGGGTCATTGAACACCCGTTTGGTTCGGTTGCCGACCCTGTCTTTGTCCACATCTCCGGTGATCGCCTGCTGATAGGCGGTATTGTGGGTCGGCAGGTATCCGTTTACGTCGACCGGCACCGCAAAAACGACACTTTCATCCAGCATGAATTCATCGATGATTCCCAATACGGCTTTATCGGTGTAAAAGTCATATTTGGTATGGAATTTGGGGGGGTCGAAATTGCCGAATTGCTGATAATCGGTATCAAACGCGTCAGCAATCGAAAAAACGCCGTTGTCGATGGCTTCTTCCATGATCTTTCCGACCATCTTGGCGCCAATGACGGACTGCATTTTCCCACGTTCGAGCAGATCCTGCTCCAGTTTTTGGCTTTGCTGCATCACAAGGTAGTAGGTACCCGCAGCGATGACCAGGAGGATACAGAAATTGACCACAATTGCTACCTTAACACTGATGCGTCCGGTAATTATGTTCATTGGAGTGTCCTTTTCTTCATATTTGGTTCCTGTTACCCGGCCTACTGCCCATAACCGATGCGAATTGCGCCCCAGTGCCTGCCCTCGATATAGATCGGTACAGACAGATCCATCATCATCTCTCCTGTATCACGACTGTAACGCTGCAGCAGAAACGTTTTTTCATTGCGTGCAGCGGAAAGACCGGTCCGGTCGTTGAACATCCGTTTGGTACGGTTGTTTTTGGTGTCGTAATCCCCGTCTCCGGTGAGTGGTTTCGAGTATTGCGAATTGTGGGTGGGCAGGTATCCGTTTTTATCGACGGCCACCACAAATTTAATCCTGCTATCCTGCTCCATGTATTTGTCCAGGACGATCCTTATGGTTTCATCGGTATACTTGTCATATTGGGTGTGAAATTTCTGAGGGTCGGTATCTGGAATGGGGATGTAGAAAGTGTCGAACAGTTGCGCCAGGGTTAGCTTATTCCCGGCAATCAGTTTGTTGAACTCGGCGGTCACTTCGTCCCGGCAGGCTACGGCCTGCTCACGGACCTGCAGGTCGAAACTCGTGTAATTGTCCTGTGCCTGGGACGTCAGATAACCACTGCAAAGGAATATTACGATAAGAAGAATTGTACCGGATCGCCGAAAAGAATTACCCAAGCAGTTCAATTTGCGTCTCCTCAATTGTGGAAAGGTTGATTCACGGGGTTGTGCTACAAACCCTGTTCTCTCATCTCCTTAAGCATCCGCTTTTTAAATTCATTGCTTTGCTTATCTCCCGGGATCTCTTTAGCCACAGCAGCAACAAAATCAGCAAGACCGGATACCGGGATACTGCTTGCCGTCATCCCCATTTCATCTGCCGTATCATCTACCAGAACCTCCCCGAGAGGGCCAATCAGCTGAATGAGCGCTTCCCGCATAAAGTTAATAAACGATTCCTCTACACACGTTTCCTGGTCTCCGACCTGTTCGATCAAACGCAGTTTCACCAGTTTGACAAAAGTGTCTTTGAATGCCGCCTGGCCCATTTTTACTTCCTGGGCCACCTCCCGGAGGGTTTTCTTTTCATCAATCGCCAGGAGCATTTTCAGCATGTCGGAATCAAAGGTGAACTCTTGGCTGGAGGCACGGTCTGTTTTTTTGAAACGCGTGTTAGAAAGATTGGCCATTGTTTATTCCCCGGAGATTAACGTTTGTGCCTGGAATAAGAGGGCAACTAGAGGAAAGCACCAAAGACCATTAACCCACTGAATGAGCAGAAATACGATTCCAAGCCGTCTTCACAATGCCGGTATTATGCAATTATGTATAATTACTATACTAATAGATGGAATAATTTTGTCAAGCATCAGATTTGATGCACATTCATTATTTGTAGGTTTTTAAAAAAAGAAAATATCTTTCAAATAGTCTATTCAGGTTTAAAGTTATAAATGGTATAACATGGCTGTAATGGTCGCGCCTGTCCGATTTTCGTATATAGCATAACTATTTGTAATATATGTGATAAATTATTTTTTATAGGACGGTTTTGGTTTCCTAAAAATATAACGTTATTGTTATTTTTTATCATTGTTTATACAGGTCTGTGTTGGGCGCATGTTTCGGAAGCAGCATCATTATCC
>CAZKYZ010000348.1:0-4397 GCA_964557055.1 uncultured Desulfobacterales bacterium | reverse complement strand
CAGTCTCCCCCGGCGGATCGTGTTTGTGGGCGGCGGTTTCATCTCATTTGAGTTTGCTCATTTTGCCGCACGAATTGGACCGGAAGACCGCATCATCACCATTCTGGAAGTCAGCGACCGGCCGCTGAACCTTTTTGATCCGGACATGGTTGATCTGGTGCTGAAGGCCTCAGCCGAGGGCGGCATTGACGTGATGTCCAAGACCCAAATTACCTCTATCGACAAGCGGGGCGATGTTTTTCTTGTCCAGACGCATTCGGGTCTGATTTTTGAGGCCGACCTGGTGGTGCACGGCGCCGGTCGCGTCCCGGAAATCGAAAACCTCAAACTCGAACAGATTGGTGTGGGGGTTACGAAAAAAGGTATTCGCGTCAATCCACAGATGCAAACCACCATGCCCAATATTTTTGCCGTAGGCGACTGCGCTGCCACGCCGGCCCTGGCCCGAGTGGCCGATTTTGAAGCGCATGTGGCGGCCAAAAACATTTTAGCCATCCGGAAAAACACCGCGTTGATCTCCGTCGACTATAAGGCTGTACCGTTTGTGCTTTTTTCCTATCCCCAATATGGGATGGTCGGGGCAACCGAAGAGACCCTTAAACGAGCCGGGATCGCCTATCGCAAAAGCATGGCCGTAGATGTTAAATGGCCCACCTACCGCCGGGCCGGCATCCAGCATGCGGGCTACAAAATTCTGGCAGCTGAAGACGACACCATTTTAGGGGTTCATGTCGTATCCGACAATCCGGCAGGCCTGATCAACACTTTCAAACAGGCAATCATCGACGGCGCAACCGTTGAGAAACTCTACTGGGACAACATCATGAGCCCCTACCCTTCACGGGAAAGCGACATCATTTACATGCTTAAGCCTTTGCTAAAGTGAAGGGTGAAGAACGGGAAAATTCAAAAAAAGGTCGGCGAGGTCAAGAAACTTGTGGGCAAGTAGCGGGATTTTTATGAACTTAAAAGCGCCGACAACGACTTCTTTCGTCAAGGCGGATGCCAAAATATCCGGAATCCTAAGTTTTCGGACTAACCCAAAGGAGATTTTATGACTGAAAAACTGCAAGTTTATAAATGTGAAGTCTGCGGCAATATCGTTGAAGTCCTTCACTCTGGTGAGGGGGAACTTGTCTGTTGCGGCCAGCCCATGAAACAGACGGTCGAAAACACCGTTGATGCCGCAAAAGAAAAGCATGTTCCGGTAATTGAAAAGGTTCCGGGCGGCTTCAAAGTAAAAGTGGGCAGTGCCGCTCACCCCATGGAAGAAAAGCATTTTATTGAATGGATTGAAATTATTGCTGACGGTAAAGCATATCGGCAGTTTTTGAACCCTGGTAAGGTTCCTGAAGCAACATTTATACTGGATGCCGCAACGGTTACTGCAAGAGAGTATTGTAATCTTCACGGCCTCTGGAAGGTATAATTGTCAGTTTAATAAATTCTCGGGAAAAGACCCGTTACACGGTTATCTACGATATGACAGGTCGATGACCCCAGCCGATAAAAAAGGAAATAAAACATGAGCACGATTACGACGAAAGACGGTACTCTGATCTATTACAAGGACTGGGGTACAGGAAGGCCTGTGGTGTTCAGCCACGGCTGGCCCCTCAGTGCGGATAGCTGGGAGGCTCAGATGGTGTTCCTGGCTTCCAACGGCTATCGCTGTATTGCTCATGACCGTCGCGGCCACGGCCGGTCGAGCCAGCCCTGGAACGGCAACGAAATGGACACCTATGCCGATGACCTTTCGGAGCTCATCGAAACGCTCGACCTGAAGGCTGCCGTCCTGATCGGTTTCTCTGCGGGCGGCGGCGAAGTGGCCCGCTATATCGGCCGCCACGGAACGAAACGGGTGGCCAAGGCTGCCCTGATCTCAGCAGTCCCGCCGCTGATGCTCAAAACGGCGGACAATCCCGGCGGATTGCCGATTGAGGTGTTTGACGGGATCCGCCTGGGCTCCATTACCGACCGCTCGCAGCTCTACAAGGATCTCGCCGCCGGCCCGTTCTTCGGAGCAAACAGGCCCGGCGCCAAGGTCTCGCAGGGAATGATCGACTCGTTCTGGCTCCAGGGGATGCAGGCCGGTCACAAGAATACCTTCGACTGCATCAAGGCGTTCTCCGAAACGGATTTCACCGAAGATCTCAAGAAGCTCGACGTACCGACGTTGATTCTTCACGGAGACGACGACCAGATCGTGCCGATCGGGGCCGCGGCTCTATGCTCATCGAAGCTGGTCAGGAACGCGATTCTGAAGATATACGAGGGCGCACCCCACGGCCTCGCGGAAACACACAAAGACCAGCTCAACGCCGACTTGGTGGCATTCCTTAAGGCCTAAGATCGCTGTTACGGTTCGAGCTATGACAGATATGGGTGGGCAATAAAAGGTGGTCAAGACCGGCCCGAAGGAGAAAAGCAAAATGACAGTGAAGAAACATTTCATGACTGACCAAGCCCGTGAAACAGGTGCCAAGTTGGGCATTGATATGCGCCGCTTCAACGTGGAGCAATTCCGGCATGAAACCATTATTGACCATTGATGTGTGGGAACATGCCTACTACCTGGATTACCAGAACCGACGCGCGGACTATGTCACCACAGTGCTGGATAAACTGATCAATTGGAATTTCACGGCAGAGAACCTTGGTGGATGACAGCCTGAACGGTCGCATGCTTTATCCTGAAACAATCAGGATAAAGCGTTCCGACTCTTTATGGCATGGATTGATATTAAATGATGATAAATGAATTATCATTGGAAACGGATCAGACAGGTTGCTTTGACGAATCCGGCAAGGCGATGAACTGCCATGATACGATCCAGGATGGCGCCGATAAACAGGGCCGTCGAATTAAAGAGCCTGATCGTTTTCATGTAATGAATGATATTGCTCAGGATAAATTGACGGGATTGGTTTGGCATATCAATGCCGACCTTCCTGAGTTTCCATTAACCTGGAAGGAAGCTTTCGAGTTTATTCAGGAGATAAACGATTCTCGATTGTCCGGAGTCAATGCGTGGCGGTTGCCTGCAAGAAAAGAGCTTTTTTCTCTACTGAGTCATCAATTTGTAAATCCATGCTTGCCCAATGACCATCCGTTTATCAATGTTTTCAATGGGTATTATTGGACAGGGACAGAATCTGCCAGGCTATCGAATCAGGCATGGTATGTCCACCTGGGCGGCGGAAAAGTCTATCGTGGCATGAAACATAGCTCCTACCTGGTATGGCCGGTTTCCGGTCCATCCGCCGACCCTGCTTTCATGGAAAACAGATTTGTTGCTAACGGAGAAACTTTTTATGACCGGGTTACGCACAGAACCTGGTCTGCCGGCAATCCAGCAAACGATGGTGCGATAACCTGGAAAGAGGCCATCCGGGCCGTTAAAAAACTCAATGAAACGCGGGAGGCAGATTGCGATCCCTGGAGGCTGCCGAACATACGAGAGCTTGAAAGTCTGGTGGATAATAGAAACCATAGCCCTGCGTTTGCCGACGGGTTTTCACCCAACAAAGCCCGGGACGGGTATTGGTCATCGACAACCAGTGTATATGAACCAAGATATGCCTGGGTTCTTTATACGGTTGATGGCGCAGTCGGCGTTGGATTCAAACCCGATGCGAATTTTTATGTATTGGTCGTTCGCGGATGAGCCTGTTGTATGCGGGCGGGAAAAAACAATCGGCATTGAGAAAAGGACAATCATCATGAAAAAATCGGAATCGTTGTCGGCGGAGGAATTCTTCAGGTTGTGCGCTTCTTCGACCACGAGCGCAATGTGCTGGTGTTCGTGGCTTACAGCGATCGGGTGATCGAGGGGAGTCTGAAGAACAGCATCAGCACGGTGCCGATCAAGGGATGGACGGCGCCATAAATTCGGTCTTCGCGGCCTGATTAGAAATAAAAAACGAGGTGAACGATGGGACAATACAATCTGAAAAAGAGAAAAAATATGAAAACCGTCATGATGATCATAATGGCGATGGTGGTGGCAACGGGGACGCTATATGGCGAGGCGACAGGACAAGCGCCGCCGGTACCGGCAGAGGAGCAGCCGGAAGTATTGACACGAGGGCCGGTAAATGAGGCCTTTGCCCAACCGGTAAACCTGGAGGACCAGACGGGTCTGACAGCGCCTGCCGCACCGCCGGCCAACATACAGGAAGTCCCGCCGGCAGAAAGGCCGGCAGGTGAACAGTTTTCATGGGTTCCGGGATACTGGGCATGGGATTCGGAAAGGAACGGATATATCTGGGTGAGCGGGTGCTGGCGAGCAGGGCCGCCTGACATGTCCTGGGTTCCGGGATACTGGGCGAAGACAGCGAGGGGCTGGCAATGGGTGGCGGGGTTCTGGGTTCCGGTCGGCAGCAGGGAGCTCGAG
>CAZKYZ010000347.1:0-4411 GCA_964557055.1 uncultured Desulfobacterales bacterium | reverse complement strand
GTCCAGGGGAGATTCGCCGGGGTATTGCCTGAAATCCCTGCCCGGCATTACAAATATGATCTGCCGCCGGTGAAGAGGTGCTTAAAATAGGCGCTGGAAAGAACATCGATCCGGATCGTTTTGCCTTGCCCAGGTGCATGAATAAAGGTGCCATCACCCCGGTAGATTCCCACATGACTCACTTTTTGACCTTTTTGCACGGCAAAGAAAACCAGGTCTCCTTTTGCCAGGGCCTGGCTGGAAACAGTGCGGCCCGTCCGGAACTGCTCCCGGGAAGAGTGCGGCAGGTTGATTCCGTTCAACTGGTAGACCGCCATTGTCAGTCCGCTGCAGTCGAAACCCGTTTTTGGAGAGGAGCCGCCCCACTGGTAGGGAAGCCCGATGAAACGTTCCGCTGTTTTTAGGATTTCCGTACGCAACATATCTTTGCCCAGGATCCCGGACCTGGCCAGGGCATAATCCTCCGGTCCCACGATGTAGAAATTGTCAACGATGCCCTGGTCAAAAAGGCGGGAAGCTTCTTGCCGGGCAGCGTCCCGGGTTGCAAAATCTCCAAGTCGAACTTTGAAAAATCCGGATTCGTGGCGAAAGTAATATACGTCTAACCCGATTGCACGAAGGGAATCACTGAATCGGACGGCATTTTCCAGCACAGCGAAGGCGCCCAGCTGGATGGCGTAGCCGGTGTTGGTTACCCCTGCTACGGTCTGTTGCGCAGGTGCTTCGGCGGGGGCAGTTGACCTGGAGGCACACCCGAAGAGAAACAGCAGAAGAATTGCGACGGGCATTATTTTGCGGGCCAACCGGCCGAATCCATCGCAGGGACTAAACCACAACGCCGTATTCCTCCCCGATAAAGGCCAGGTTGTTTATGGCGTTTTCATATTTTTGCCTGCCGTAGTTGTAGTAATCGAAGCTGATTTTGGATACGTTCAGTTGGATCAGGCTCCATAGAAACCAGTATATGTCCGGAAACGGTTTGAACAGGTCGATCAAAAAAAGCGTACGATCAGAATCCGTACCGTTGCAGTATTCCGCTACGATTCCTTTCTCGGATTCCCGGGGTACCAGAATCTCCTGAAACATATCGGCGATATCATAATAACGGGGAGCCATTCCGGCATACTCCCAATCGATGATATACAAGGGTAATTTGTACTTCTCCCGGGCTTCCGGTTTGACCCGGATGAAATTGTCGGCAAGCAGATCATTGTGACAGGGTGTGTATTCGATTTCCGGAATGTTGATGATACTGGACAGTTTCACCAGGCGGTCGATGGTGCCGGAAATGTCGAATTGCTTATAGACAACGTCCAGCCGGGCCAGGATGGCGGACATTTTCATCACTTCCACCAGGGGGTTGAAAATCTTTTTCAAACGGATGTTGCTCGAATGGATTTTGCGCACGGGGCCCATGATTTCCGGGTAGAGCGAGGTGTCCTGAAAATGGTCGTTGGTGAGAACGATGGCGTCATCGATGAATTCGACAATGGTCGCTCCTTTTTCGGGCAAATATTTGACCAGGTTGGAGGACACGCCGATTTTGGACATTTCCCGAATGGTATGGGCTTCCGTATCGCGGTTGATGAACAGATCGGTTTTGTCACCGTAAATCCGAACGGTGCAGTCGCCCATCTCCGATTGAATGCGGTATAGCTTGTTGGTGATCCCGCCGCTAAGCTTCGTGATGAGGACATCCAGGCCTTTCCATTCCGGTAGAAGGTCGTAACAGATCTGTTCGGTGAATTCCTGGTCCAAAAGATTTGTTGCCATACTCATGTCGTTCCCCTCTTTGCCAATATTCCAAAACGATTTCGGGTGTCAATTGCCGGTCCGAAAGCCGACGGTACATAATCGCGCCTTCAATCCGGTTTATGAGTGTATACTTATTGTTGGGTTTACAGCTTGAAAAAATATACCGCGGACATGTGCCGAGTCAATCCCTTTTTTAATCCGGAAAGGAATGAAAAGAAGAGAAGAGAGACCCGTCATCTCACAATTGGGACGGCCGGTCCGGCAAGGTAGTACGGTCATCTGTTGAATGCACGGATGCGCAGCGCGTGAAAAAACCTTGACATAATTCCGATTCAATGGTGTATTTGACCAAGGGTTATTATTTTGAATTGTATACACATCTATAATCCACACGAGTCAATATCAATAAAATATCAGCTATACACCAGTCGTTGATGTTAACCCAACCATGAAAGGAGCCAGGCAGTATGAAAAGACGCGATTTTCTCAAAAAGGCAGGAGTTGGTACAGCAGCAGCCGTTGCAGCCACCGCGGTTAACGCGCCCTTTGTGCATGCGCAGAAGAAAACGACCATCAAGTGGCGAATGCAAACCTATGCCGGCCCGGCCTTGTCCGCGCATGTCTGCAAACCGGCAATCGATGCGTTTAACAAAGCCGCCAACGGAGAGATGGTGATCGAACTGTACAATGCGGACCAGTTGATTCCCACGGGTGAATTGTTCCGGGCCATGCAGAAAGGAACCATTGACGCCGTCCAGAGTGATGACGACTCTATCGCGGCACCGGTGGACGTGTCTATCTTTGGCGCTTACTTCCCCTTTGCCTCACGCTATTCATTGGATGTTCCCGTCCTGTGGAACTGGTATGGGCTGAACGAAATCTGGGAAGAAGCTTTCGCTGAAGTGGAAGGCGTCACCTGGCTGAGTGTCGGGGCCTGGGACCCCTGCAATTTTGCTACCACCAAACCTATCCGGAGCCTTGAAGATCTCAAAGGGTTGAAAGTGTTCAGCTTCCCCACGGGTGGCAGGTTCATGCAGCAGTTCGGTGTCGTCCCGGTGGCCCTGCCCTGGGAGGACATTGAGATGGCGATTCAAACCGGTGAGCTGGACGGGGTTGCCTGGTCCGGTATCACCGAGGATTATACGGTTGGCTGGGCGGATGTTACCAAATATTACCTGACCAATCCCATCTCCGGCGCCTGGGCGGGCTCCTATTATGCAAACTCCGATTCATGGAACGCCCTGCCGGAGCACCTGAAAACCATGTTCCGGCTGTCCATGGACAGTTCGCACTACTACCGGCAGCACTGGTATTGGTGGGGTGAAGCGCACTACCGCACCAAGGGCGGCAAGCTGGAGTTGACCTCCATTCCCAGCGAGGAGTGGAAGGTTGTGGAAGACGCGGCCCTCAAATTCTGGGACGAGACTGCCCTGAAAAGCCCCAGGAGTGCCAAGGTGGTAAAAATACTGAAAGAATATGCCCAAACCATGAAAGATGCCGGTCCTCCCTACCGGTACTAATATGGGCACGCAGCGTTTATGATAACATGGCGGCGGCCTTTCCCGATACCGGCCGGGGAAGGCAAGCCGTTGAAAACCCGAATTAAACGTCATTGAGCGATTGATTGCAAGAGATGTGCTGAGATTATTGATGCAAAGGGCCCCTGAAAACCACAGGTTCGCATCGCGCGAAACGGGAACTATCAGCGGGTCGTTTCTGCGCAATGGATTTCGGTACAGATCGTGTAAAAGATCGCTCAATTTAATTTGGATGTCGTGATGCAAG
This sequence comes from uncultured Desulfobacterales bacterium, assembly GCA_964557055.1. GTDB lineage: Bacteria > Desulfobacterota > Desulfobacteria > Desulfobacterales > CAZKYZ01 > CAZKYZ01. The sequence continues at coordinate 871 of CAZKYZ010000347.1, read as the reverse complement.
CAACAAATGAAAGGGGCAACAATGCCTAAAGCCATAAAAATTTACGTGCATTCGATTGAAGCCGTCAACAAAGTTGTGGGCAAGTTCTCCATGTATCTTGTTTTTCTGATGATCGGGATCCTGTTGTACGAACCGATTGCCAGAAACCTTTTCGGTCAGTCCTGCATATGGGCGGTAGAGATGGCACAGTTCACCATGGCCGCTTATTATCTGCTGGGCGGCGGGTATTCCATGATTTTAAGAGGGCATGTTCGCATGGATCTGCTCTATGGCAAGTGGTCCGACAAGAAAAAAGCCAAGGTTGACGTGGTTACCGGGCTTTTTTTGATCTTCTACCTGGGGTTTCTCCTCTATGGCGCCTATTCCAGCATTGAATACGCCGTGATGTACGGGCAGAGAAACCGTTCTGCGTGGGCACCGCTGATGTCTCCCATCAAGATTATTATGGGAACGGGCGTTTTACTGATGCTGCTGCAGGCGGTAGCGACGTTTTTCAAGGATATAGCAAAGGTAAGAGGGGAGGAGCTATAAAATGAGTTATGAACTTATCGCGATACTGATTTTTAGCTCGATGATGATCATGCTGCTCACCGGGCAGCGCGTTTTCGGTGCCATAGGTGGCGTGGCTACCCTGTTTGCGCTATTGCTGTGGGGCAAGGGTGCCGCAGAGATGCCCTTTAACGCGGCCTTTGCTTTATTGAACTGGTATCCACTCCTGACCCTGCCGCTGTTCATCTATATGGGCTATATGTTTTCCGAGTCGGGGATAGCGAGTGATCTCTACCAAATGTTCCATGTCTGGATGGGGTCCATCAGTGGTGGATTGGCCATCGGAACCATGGGGCTCATGGTCGCCGTATCGGCCATGAAC
>CAZKYZ010000346.1:0-4433 GCA_964557055.1 uncultured Desulfobacterales bacterium | reverse complement strand
TGATTGTCAAAAAGAAGGCTGAATTGATGGCGTCCTGGTATAAAACCCGTTTGCAGCTCATCCTCTTTCTGGCTTTCAGCCTGACCATTATTCTATCGGTGATTCTAAGTATGGTGACCTATATGGTCATGCGCATTTACGAAGCGGATCAACGCCGCATGGCGGCCTGCCATCAGGTTGAATACGCCAGCAAGCTGGCCTCCATCGGCCGCATGGCCGCCAGCGTGGCCCATGAAATCAATAACCCGCTGGCGATCATCAACGAGAAGGCCGGATTGATCCAGGACCTTTTTGTCTATAAAAAGGCCTATGCCGAGGATGTCAAGCTCAACACGCTGCTCAGCGGTATCGGGGCCGCGGTCAAACGGGCCGGGAATATCACAAAGCGCCTGTTGGCTTTTGCGCGCAACCTGGAGGCGGTAAAATTAGAGAGCATCGATCTTGAGGACCTGGTTCAGGAAGTGCTCAGCTTCCTGGGCAAGGAATCCGAGTATCGGGGGATTCAAATTCAGGTAAGTGCACCGGAAGGTCTGCCGCCTGTCCAGGCGCATCGCGGCAAGCTGCAACAGGTTTTTCTCAACATCATCAACAACGCCATTGCGGCCATGGCAGATGGGGGACGGCTTGAAATTGTCCTGCACCCCGAGGTGGAAAATACGCTATCTGTAGATATCATCGATAATGGCCACGGCATTCCCAAAGCGGATCTGGAACGGATTTTCGAGCCGTTTTTTTCGACCAAAACCAAAAGCGGCGGCACAGGCCTGGGGCTTTCAATTACCTATAATCTCATTCGTGAAGTCGGCGGACAAATCTTTGTAGAAAGCGAGGTCGGCAAAGGAACAAAGTTCACCGTGCGTTTGCCGACCAGCGTATAGACAATAGAGGGAGATAAAAATGCATGTGCTACTGGTGGATGATGAACTGGAGCTTGTTGCGCCATTAACCGAACGGCTGGTGATGCGCGGGTTTGATGCGGAGTATGCATCCACCGGCCGGGAGGCGATTCAACACATCCAAAACAGCCCTTATGATCTTGTTGTATTGGATGTAAAAATGCCCGGTATTGCAGGGTTGGCCCTTAAAAAGGAACTGCGCGATATCCGCCCGGAACTTAAATTTCTTTTTATGACCGGATATGGTTCGGATGCTGTTATTGATGAAATTCGTCAGGATTCCGACGGAAACATATTTCTGGTAAAGCCGATAGAAATTAACGAGCTTATCAAGGCCATGCATCAGGTTCTGCCGGATAAAAGAAAGGATACATAACGTGCAACCATTAACCTGCATACCGGAAGATTTACAGTTTTTTGGCTCTGTAGGCGCCTCTATCTCTCATGAAATGAAAAATGTGCTGGCAATCATCAACGAAATGATGGGGCTTCTGGATGACCTGAGCCGTATGGCCGCCTCGGGCCGCGGATTGGACCCCGAGCGGTTGCAAAACATCGCGGGCCGCATGAAACTTCAAATCGACCGTGGCGACGGCATTATCCGGGGATTTAACCGTTTCGCCCACAGCGTCGACCGAGAGCAAGACACCATCGATCTCGGCGACATGATTGGTTTTGTGGTGCGCCTGGCTGTCCGGCGGGCTGCGGTGCGTGAAATCCAGCTGGATACCGCCATTCCGGAAGAGCCGGTATCGGTGACCACCAACGCCTTTGCCCTGGAACACCTGATCTGGGCCGCTCTGGAAGCAGTCTTTCCCTTTTGCGCGCCTCGGACAACATTGAGGATAGAGCTGACCGACGAACCCCAGGGGCCGATGATCCGGTTTCGGGCCGCATCACCCTCTGCGTCCACTGAAAAAAGTGCAGGCAGCAAAGATATAACGGCCGATCTGGCCCAAAGAATCGGGGCGGTCATTACCAGGAACATTACAATCGGCGAACTGACCATCGCTTTGCCGGTTGATCGGTAAAATCATATTAACATCCAGCCTAAAGGAGAAATCATATGAATCCAAAAGTATTGCTCGTAGATGACGAGAAAGAATTCCTCGAAACACTAAGTGAAAGAATGAGAACCCGTGACCTGGATGTAAACACAACCACCGCAGCAGGCGATGCTTTGGAACTGGCAAAAGAAAACAACTATGACGCCATTGTGCTGGACTTGATGATGCCGGGTATGGACGGATTGGAAGTTTTAAAGGCCATGAAGCGGATCAATCCTGATTTACAGGTGATTCTTCTTACGGGTCATGGTTCTCTAGAAAAAGGCATCGAGGCCATGAAGTTCGGCGCTATGGATTTTCTGGAAAAACCAGCGGACATCGATATGCTGACTCGTAAAATTAAAGCTGCCCAGGCGAAAAAAATGCTTATTGTTGAAAAAAATATGGAGGAAAAAATTAAAGGAATTATGATTGAGAAAGGCTGGTAAGCATAGCATTTCAAATAATATTCCATAGCTTATATCCATTTGCGGGTGGCCGGCATCACCCGCTGCGGCAAACTGGAACATAAAAATGGGCAACCCTTTCCCATTGCAGTCGTATCCGAGATAAGATAAAAACTTCTATGCATAAAAATCAGAACCATATTTTGGCGCTTTCCCTATCGATTGCATTTTTGTTTGTCGGGATACATTTCGGCGGGATAATGTGTGCTGAAAAGTGGGGATGCTTCCAAAATATTGCCCTGAGCATTTCCACTGACCCTGAAAATTATGAGCCGGAGTTGCCTTTCGAAGTGGGACCGCCCCCCGGAGGATACAAGACAGCCCCCCTCGTCCCTGCCAAATTTTTCAGGAAATCTTTCAAGAGCAAAATTCCCTCGCGCACAACTCACGAAGGCCTAAAAAGTCGGGCCCCCCCAACGCTGCTTTACGCTTGATCTCAACTGTCTTCCAGATTTATCGTTTTGCCCTGGAAACAGAAACGGTGAGGGATGGGCGTAGTAATGCCGGTTGTCCCGCCAGATCTTTTTGACGGGCAGCGTTTGCGCTAATGTTTTGATTCAGCAAAGATGAAAAAGTGTAACCAATTATGAAAATCCTTAAAAGGAGGTAGTATGCGAAATTGTTATCTGGTGATATTTCTAATGGTCATTGTTGCATTGGGTTTTATGTTTACTGGGTGTGGTAGCAAAGAAGATATGCTGGCTCAAATGACCGGGACCTGGAAAAGCAACAAGGATGGCAATCTCATTAAGATTAACCTTTCCGGAGATCAAAAAACGATTGAAATCGGCGATAATGCAGTGCCTGTGACAATTAAAAAAGTGGATAAGGGCTCATTCATGGTGACAGTTGACGTAAAACCAGCGAATGGCAAAACATCGGAGTGGAAATTCAGGCAGGTTTGGAATGACAACGGCTCCACTTTCACCATTAAATTTGACCACGATGGAGAACAAGAGACCCTCACCCGAGGATGAGAATTATATAAAGGAGCTGGACCTGGAAATAAGGGTTCATCCATTAAAGGACAAGTCAACAGAAAAAACACCTCTCCTGTGCAAATGATAGAAACTTTTTTTGCTTGACGATAAACAGTTTGATTGACTTATCGTTCTGTTTCCGTTCGCACCCGGTCTTTTCGTTTCTTATAAGTCGGATCGTTCTTATGTCGATCCGCTTCATTCATCCATCGGGATCAAGGCTGTGTTCATTTGCATATTCCATGAACCGCCCCTGTGCCGCTATGCGGCACCCAGAAAATGATCGGTACCATGAGGCGTCCAAGTAAAGGGATAACAAGTGTGTGGTTTTTAACCAAACCCTGAATAGGTTCACCCCATGGGCGTATCGAAACAGATTGTTGGCCTGCCGCCGCTGCCAATCAAGTGGATGGTTGTTATCCAGAACCCCTGCGGGATCACGGTAGCAGGCCGAACCGGTATTACACGAACATTATATTTTCATCATAGGCGACCTGGTCCCTCATGATGTAAAAAGAGGCTCGGGCCAGTTTGTTGGCCACCGCCTTACGAGCAACAAAGGTGTTGGTACGCGATAGTTTCTGGTTATAAAAACGCTGGAATGCGGGGTAATGCCGGATGGCGGCATTGGCTGCTTCCAGATAGGCCCAGGACAGATATTTGTTGCCGTTTTTACGGTTGCCCGAGCCTTTCTTTTTCTTGTTGGAGATTTTTTCACTTTTAACGCAGCGGCAGTAGGAGGCATAGTTACCGGCTTTGGGGAAGCGGCGGATACTGCCGACCTCGAACATAATCGTCGTTGCCAGGACATTTCCGATACCGGGCATGGTCAGAAGTGGTTTAAATTCAGGTTTTAGCTTGGCATTTTTCATGACTTCTTTTTCGATGGATTGGATCTGTTCAGACAGAAAGTTAATGGTGGCAACGGCATGTTTGCCGGCTATTACCAAGTGCTCCTCCTGGCCGAATATGCGTTTGGCATCTTTGGGCGTAAGTTTTTTAACTGCATTGGCGGATATGTTTGTACCGAGACTACAGCTGACC
>CAZKYZ010000345.1:3648-4436 GCA_964557055.1 uncultured Desulfobacterales bacterium | reverse complement strand
CCGATTTTAAAGCGGGATATTGGTGAGACGGTTCGAAACATTCTTGACAGCCAGTTGGATGAAGAACCGGATCGAAGTGTAGATGCCGGGGACAGGGCGGCTGGTAAAAGGCATGCAGATCGATAAGGGGCTGTCAAAAAAAAGACGGCGCTACAGATATTTTCAACACCATGCTAAACCCCATCATTTTTTGTCGACAACGGTTTTTGTATAGTTCTTTCCCAAGCATGCTTTGACGCTTCATACGGGAACCCCCTTCCATAAAGAAAGTTAAAAGCTTTTTTTTTTACTATTTGCAGTTCAAGTTTTTTCCAGGGGGCCATCCTTTTTTGCAATGCCAAGAATGCCAGCCGGTTTTCGTCGAGATCGGCGAGGGATCGATCGATGATGCGGTCGTCAATTCCTTTTTGGCGCAGTTCATGTCGGAGAAAACAGGCACCTCTGGGACTGAATCGAGACCTGTTTTCTACATGAATCCTGGCATAATCGGCATCGTTGACATAACCGTTTTTTTCCATACGATTTATCACCGTATCGCGCGTTTCCGGAGAATACGCTTTTTTCTTGAGAAAGCGGTCGAGTTCCCGACGGGACCTTGCCCGGTATCCCAGAAAACGAACCGCATCTTGATAGCAGCGGTCAACGGCATCTTCCTTTTGCAGTTTGTGAATCTGAATTTCGTCGAGAAATTTTCCACGTTCCAGAAATCCTGCTTTTCTTACGCTCACCGAAAAAGTGACGCCCGTGTCCAGCGTAATCTGAATGCGGTTTTTGTTTTTTTTGTCTGT
>CAZKYZ010000345.1:0-3638 GCA_964557055.1 uncultured Desulfobacterales bacterium | reverse complement strand
GTCCGTTATCATTCGAAATCCGGGACCGGGAACTGGTTTTTGCATACGGCTCTCGTTTCGGTATCGGGCAACCTTTTTCGTTGATATTCGATCAGTTTCCAGAATCGTTTATACCCAGACCAATCATTTCAAATTTCAAAATGCTCGGTCTGGACTTTAATATATTTCGCACGATCTGTAAAACAGCAATTGTTTGATACCGGCGTTCGCCACGATTAAAATCCAACCAGATTGATGATGGGTTGGATGGAATGAATACGAAACAGTATCGTGAAACATTCGGGTAAAAAGGAAACGGGGGATTCGGCAGTTGGCGGTAGGTGGTTGCAAATTATAGCGGAAGTATTATTATGCTTTTGTGGATGTAAATCCGCAACTGTATATCTGCTCAAGATTTTATATAGATGAGCGCTGATGAAATCCAAGAAAGGAAACCACTATGTGCGACATGAACGCCTATATGCTCCAGGAAGATGACCGCGTGCTGATAATGGAATCCGTTGAGGTCATGGTGGACCAAAAGGGGAGCATTCGCCTGAACAATATCTTCGGCGAAGAAAAACTGTTGAATGCCCGCTTCCACGCCATTGAAAACAACACCATTTTTCTGAAACCGATATAGGCCTGGTTTGCCGTCTGAGTCCGGGTTGACGTTACCGCCTTTATACCGCCATTCCGTTGACAAATGGAAATGCAGGCTTAAATTACCCTGACGACAATCGAATTTTTTTGCAGGACTTCTTATCTCAAGAAGATGGAGAATAGAAAAAAGAGGTAAATATGCTGATCGAGACAAGAGAAGATGTATTGAACCGCGTAATGGAGATGGAAAAACCGAAATGCCCCCATTGCGGCGAGGAAATGAATCTCTGGGAAGTGCCATCCATCAATTTCAGTGACGGACTTGGATGGGGGGAACCGTTTCTCTTTTTATGTTTCAACGATAGCTGTTCGCTATATACAGATGGATGGGGGCACATAGAGGAAAACTACGCCCACAAGGCTTCTTACCGTTGTTTTTGCTACCCGTCTTCGGGGCAATTCGAGGTGATGCCTGTTTTCAGCCCTATGGGCGCTACAGGGCAGATTATCGATGAGCAGGTTTTGGCCCAGCAGGAAGTCCTTAAAGAGAACATCAAGCGGGGCTTTTCCATTCTGGCGGATTGTTATACGTCCAAAGACAGCGTCAGTGTGCTGCGTATCCTGCTGGACCCCACCGAACCTACCCGGGTTCGTTTAAAAGCAGCCGAAATGATTGGCGATATTGGAGAACTGGATGCTATTGATCCGCTTCGCAACCTGAAGATGGGCAATGAGCCGATCGAAAAACAGTTGGCAGCCTCGCTCGAAAAAATCCATGAGCGCTATTTCACACGAGAGTGCCCCTACTGTGCGGAAGTGATCAAAAAACAGGCCAAGGTGTGCAAACACTGCGGCAAAAATGTGGCCGGTCAGTAGCTCAGCTCGCGGAAATCAGTGACCGGCGTTTTTGTACGGTACGTCTCGCCTATGGCACCCGTTTTTGAATGTTTACATTCATACTGTCGTAGCTGCGAAAAATCAGGCGTTCTTTCAGGGTCCGCTCCTCCGGGAAGGGCTGCGGCCTGATTTGACAGAGCTGCGTTGCTGCTTTTTTTCGAGAAGGAATAGCGTCAAGTCCTTCGGCAATTTTTTTACCGGTCAGGGTATCCAGAATGATCGCCGTTTTTCCATCCGAGGCGGCGGCATAAGGGATCTGGTGGGCCAGAGCCAAACGTGCGGCTGCCAGGATTTCCCGTTCACGGGATCCGAGGGAGCCGGCAGCGCATTTAACGGCCATCAGTGGGCGGTCGTCAACGGATACCACAAGGTCGATACTGGATCGATAGATCGCCCCTTCAATGGGGAATGTGAGCGGCAGATCCACTGCGATATCAGCACGTGAAAACCCTTTTTTTTCAACCAAAAATTTTTCCAGCGTCTGGCGATTCATCTCCGCCCCCGTGTTCGCAACCTCATTTTTGGTAATATAATCGGTAATCTGAACCATTTTCGTTAATTCTGTTTGGTTTTATTTCAATAAGGACCGACCAGTCATCTCTGCCGGCTGTTCGAGGTCCAATATGTCGAGTATGGTAGGCGCGATGTCGCCCAGAGTGCCTTCCCGCAGTGAAACATAGGCGCGGCTGTCATCCACCAGGACAAACGGGACCTTGTTGGTGGTGTGCGCCGTATACGGTCGATCGTTTTCATCCAGCATTTTTTCGGCGTTGCCATGATCTGCGGTGAGCAGCAGCGTACCGCCGGCCTGTTTGACCTGTTCTGCGATCCGACCGATAGACTGATCTACGGTTTCGCACGCTCGAACGGCTGCTTCAATGATTCCGGTATGACCGACCATGTCCATGTTGGCAAAGTTAAGAACAATCAGGTCATATTTATCGGAACGCAACCGGGTAAGGACCTCATCTGTCACAAGCAGGGCGCTCATCTCCGGTTTTTCGTCATAGGTTGAGACCTCCCGAGGTGATGGAATCAGACAGCGGTCTTCGTTTGCAAATGGTTTCTCCTCGCCGCCATTGAAAAAATAGGTGACATGGGCGTACTTCTCGGTTTCGGCAATTCGAAGCTGCCGCAGGCCTGCTCTGCTGACCACTTCGGCCAGAATTTTTTCAAGGTGTACCGGCTGAAAGGCAATGGGCAGGGTAAACGTTTCGTCGTATTGGGTCATGGTAACAAACCGGCGCACCAAAGGCCTTGTATTCCTATTAAATGCAGTAAATTCAGGGTCCATAAATGCCCGTATGATCTGGCGCGCACGATCTGCCCGAAAATTAAAAAAAATAACGCCGTCATCGTCGGAAACAGTTCCAATCGGTTTGTCGCTGCTGTCCACCAGGGCGACGGGATAAACAAATTCATCTGTTTCACCCCGATCGTAGGCGTTACGAATGGCTTGCTGCGGGTCTGTTTCGTGCCGGCCCTCTCCAGCGGTATACAACCGGTAAGCGATTTCATTGCGGTCCCACCGTTTGTCCCGGTCCATGGCATAATATCGCCCGCACAGGGTGGCGATTTTCCCTTTCCGACCCCCTTGTGTATATTCCTGTAAAGCCTGTATAAATCCGGCTCCGGAATGCGGAGCGGTATCCCTGCCGTCCAGGATGGCATGTATATAGACGTTGGGCACACCGAGGCCTTCGGCCATGTCCAGTAAGGCAAACAGGTGCGTTAGATGGCTATGGACACCGCCATCGGACACCAGCCCCATAAGGTGCAGGGAGGTTCTCTTTTCCCGGACGGTTTGCATTGCATCCACCAGGACCGTGTTGCGGGCAAATGAACCATTCTGAATAGCCATGTCGATTCTCAGCAGATTCTGATAAACAACTCTCCCGGCTCCGATATTCAGGTGGCCGACTTCGGAATTGCCCATAATGCCATGGGGCAACCCCACCGCCTCACCGGAGCAGGCGAGTTCGGTGGCCGGATAACGTTGCACGAGGTTGTCAAGAACCGGCGTTCGGGCGATAGAGACGGCATTCCCCCTGCCGGCGGGCCCGATTCCCCATCCGTCCAGAATTATTAGCATACAGGTTTTTTTACGGGGCATTTTACTGCTCCAGACACGGTTTTAAAGAGATCATTTGTCTTTGAAC
>CAZKYZ010000344.1:1927-4445 GCA_964557055.1 uncultured Desulfobacterales bacterium | reverse complement strand
GGTTTCAGAATCATTGGCATTATGGACGCCACCAAAACGAACGCGATGGACAAGCTTGTCAATATAAAATGTATTTGTCCGTTTTTGAACCAAAAAATAATGGTAAACAGAAACAGGACACCAGCAAAAACCCATCCGAACCGGCGCAGTTCCCTCTTTTCAGTCAAGTGCATACTGTTCTCTCCAGTCGGCATCATTTTTCAGCGGTTTTTGTTCGCCTTTATCCAGTAAGCAATTGCCAAGGACCAAATAATCCATTTCTGTCCGCATGAAACAGAGGTAAGCGTCCTGCGGGGTACAGACAATAGGCTCGCCACGGACATTGAACGATGTGTTAACAACAACAGAACATCCAGTTTTTTCTCGGAATTTATTAATCAATTGATAATAGACCGGATTGGTCTGTGCGGACACGGTATGAACCCTGGCGGAGTAATCAATATGCGTCACAGCCGGAATATCGGATCGCGGTTTGTTGAGCAGGTTAATGCCCCAAAGTTTGGCATCGTTATCCACCTCTATGCGCCGTTTGGTTTTCACCAGAGCGACCAACAGCATATACGGGCTTTCCGTTTCGAGTTCAAAATAATCCGATACATTTTCCAGCAAAACAGACGGTGCAAAAGGTCGGAATGATTCTCTGTATTTTATTTTCAAATTCATAATTGATTGGATATCGGCATTGCGGGCATCACCGATTATACTCCTTGCCCCCAGCGCTCTGGGCCCAAACTCCATCCGGCCCTGGAACCATCCGATCACCTTGCCGTCCGAGATATAATTTGTTACCCGATCCAACAACTGTTCTTCCGGCAACGTTGTATGGGAAAGCTGCCGTTTCGTCAAATAGGTTTCAATTTCTCCTTGGCTATACCCGGGGCCGAGATACGATCCCCGCATATTGTCCCGCACTCCGTCGACATAACGTTCCATTCCCAGAAACTGATGCCACACGGCCAAAGCGGCGCCCAAAGCCCCTCCTGCGTCGCCGGCAGCCGGCTGGATCCAGATTTTATCGAAGGGGCCAGAGTGCAACAATTTGCCGTTGGCCACACAGTTTAGAGCTACGCCTCCAGCCATACAAAGATTTTTTTGTCCTGTTTCTTTATATAAACTTTTCAATATTTTAAATAATGTTTCTTCAATTACTACCTGAACAGACCTGGCCAGATCCATTTCTTTCTGGGTAATGACGGATTCCGACAACCTGGGAGGGCCTTTAAACAGTTCGTCAAATCTCCGATTCGTCATGGTCAGTCCGGTACAGTAATCGAAATATTTCATATTGAGGGCAAATGAACCATCCTCTTTTACTTCGATCAGATGATCATAGATCGTCTGTACGTATTTCGGTTGACCATAGGGAGCCAACCCCATGACTTTGTATTCACCGGAATTCACCTTAAAACCGGTATAGAATGTGAATGCGGAATAGAGCAATCCAAGAGAATGCGGAAAACAGATTTCTTTTAGTACGGAAAGGGAGTTCCCCGTTCCGGTTCCCAGCGAAGTGGTAGCATACTCTCCGACACCATCAACCGTTAAGACAGCCGCTTCCTGAAATGGTGATGGGAAAAACGCAGATGCCATATGGGACTGATGGTGTTCAGCAAATAACAGCCTTTTTTCCCAAACCAAACGTTCCCGCCTGTTTTCGAGCCCAAAAGCTTTATTTAAACCCTTGCAAAGGAGACCGGGGAGAAAAAGCTTCTCTTTCATCCATACCGGCATCGCCATGAGAAACGACTTCAGCCCCCTGGGTGAAAACTGAAGGTAAGTCTCGATCAGTCTCTCGAATTTCAACAGTGGTTTGTCATAGAAAACAACAAAATCAACCTGCTCCGGTCCAATCGCAGCTTCGCGGATGCAGTATTTCACAGCATTTAGTGGAAAACCGGAGTCATGTTTTTTTCTGGAAAACCGCTCTTCTTGAGCCGCGGCGACAATATCCCCACCGCGTAGCAGTACTGCGGCGCTATCGTGATAAAAAGCGGATATTCCTAAAATATTCATATGATCTTGTCACTTTTTCCGGCAACGGTCATAGGTTTCTTGAAAATCATCTTTGAGATTCTAATTTTCTTGTCAGGGAGGAAGCTGACAGTTTTCGAGGTAAGCAGTATACGTTTTTTGTATTCCTTCCTGAATGGAAATTCCGGCGGTCCAGCCCATTTTGCTTAAAAGAGAAACATCCAGGCGTTTCTGCATCGTTCCGTCCGGTTTTGCCGTATCCCAGAAGAGATCCCCGGAAAACCCGACAACCCTGCGAATCGTATCCGCCAGCTGCCGAATCGACAAGTCCTTGCCGGTACCGACATTGATATGCGATGTCATCGTTCTAGTGTGTCGGCCATATTCAGATTTATCCAGGTTCATGACGAAATAACTGGCGCCGGCAAGATCGTCGACATATAAAAATTCCCGTTTGGGTTTGCCGGTTCCCCAAAGGGTGATACCTCCGGCAGTCGCATCGCCAGTCGGATGAGGACGGGCGCTGGCTCAAGAGAGGCTCGCGCCA
>CAZKYZ010000344.1:0-1917 GCA_964557055.1 uncultured Desulfobacterales bacterium | reverse complement strand
GGAATGTCATGCCCTTTTTCTCTGGCGATCAAGACAAGATCTTTGGCGATTTCCACCGGTAATTCACCATATCTTTCTTCATCGCGGCGGATGCGGCTCCAATCGCCCCCCTCGGCCAGTTTTGCCAAGTGGAACTTGCGTATCATTGCCGGCAATACATGACTTGTTTCCAGATTGTAGTTGTCGTTAGGTCCGTAAAGATTGGTCGGCATCACGGATCGATAGTCGGTTCCGTATTGACGATTGAACGATTCGCACAGCTTTATTCCGGCTATTTTAGCGATAGCATACGGCTCGTTGGTGGGTTCAAGTTTGCCGGTCAGCAGACAGTCTTCATCCATTGGTTGTCGCGATTCTTTGGGGTAAATGCAGGAACTGCCCAAAAACAACAGCCTCTTGACCCCCGTTTGCCAGGCGGCATGAATGATATTGGTTTCGATCATGAGGTTCTGATAAATAAATTCCGCAGGATACTGGTTGTTTGCGTGAATCCCCCCTACCCTGGCGGCTGCCAGGAACACATATTCAATCCGATGGTTGTTGAAAAAGGTTTTGACGGCTTTCTGGTCACAAAGATCAAGCTGGTGGTGAGACCGTGTAAGGATGTGAGTATACCCTTCAGCGGTCAATTTCCGGACGATTGCGGACCCGACCATACCGCTGTGGCCGGCCACAAAAATGATATCTTTCTTATTCATTATAATCAAACACCGGAAAACCGGCTTTCTTAACCAGTTTGTCACGGGAAGCTTCATTCAGATCATGCCGGATCATTTCCCGAACCATCTCCTCAAAAGATATCCTGGGCTGCCACCCCAGTTTCTGACGGGCCTTCGTGGCGTCTCCCAGAAGCGTATCGACTTCAGTGGGTCTGAAATATCCGGGATCCACACGGACAATTGTGTCTCCGACACTGACGCTCAAGCGTTCCACCTTGCTGCTATTCTCGATGACATCGACAATCCCGACTTCTGAATCGCCGCTGCCTTTCCATACGAGTCGAAATCCAAGCTCGGCAGCGGCACATTCAATAAACATTTTTACAGAATGCTGTTGCCCGGTGGCGATCACGAAATCTTCCGGTTTTTCCTGTTGAAGCATCAGCCACTGCATCTCCACAAAGTCTCTGGCGTGCCCCCAATCGCGTTTGGCATTTAAATTTCCAAGATAAAGACAATCCTGGAAACCCAACACGATTCTTGCCAGCGCCCGGGTGATTTTACGGGTGACGAAGGTTTCACCCCGCAATGGAGATTCATGGTTGAACAAAATACCGTTACAGGCATAAAATTCATAAGCTTCCCGGTAGTTTACCGTAATCCAATACGCGTAAAGTTTGGCTACGCCATAGGGTGATCGGGGATAAAACGGAGTGGTTTCCCGCTGCGGGACCTCCTGAACTTTCCCAAACAACTCCGATGTGGAGGCCTGGTAAAAGCGGGTATGGTTTTTCAAATCAAGAATCCGGATGGCTTCGAGAATCCGCAACGTTCCCAATGCATCGGTATTAGCGGTATATTCGGGTGTTTCAAAAGAAACCTTCACATGACTCTGGGCCGCAAGGTTGTATACTTCGTTTGGCTGGACTTCCTGGATGATGCGTATCAGGTTGGTTGCATCTGTCAAATCCCCGTAATGCAGGAAAAAAGCAACATCTTTTTCATGGAAATCCCGGTACAGGTGATCAATTCTCCCGGTATTGAATGAAGAAGCCCGCCGCTTGATTCCATGAACTTCATAGCCCTTGTTCAACAAAAATTCCGCCAGATAGGCGCCGTCTTGGCCGGTTATGCCGGTAATGAGAGCTTTTTTCATTCTTTTCCTTTAGTTAGTGTCCATCCAGAAATGGGAGATTTTGGTTCGGAGCAAGGCCTGAGCGATTTTGAAACCGGAGACATAGCGGGCTATGTTGAGGAT
>CAZKYZ010000343.1:0-4458 GCA_964557055.1 uncultured Desulfobacterales bacterium | reverse complement strand
AGGTTTCGTCTTACATTCTGGCCGACATCAAGAAATCGGCGGAGGATTATCTTGACCAGACCGTCACGGAAGCCATCATTACCGTACCGGCCTATTTCAGCGACAGCCAGAGGCAGGCCACCAAGGATGCCGGAAAGATTGCCGGTCTGAATGTGCTGCGGATCATCAACGAGCCCACCGCAGCCGCTCTTGCCTATGGACTGGACAAGAAATCCGAGGAAAAAATTGTCGTGTTCGATCTGGGTGGGGGAACCTTCGATGTCTCCATCCTCGAAATTGGCGATGGGGTCTTCGAGGTCAAGGCAACCAATGGGGACACCCATCTGGGCGGCGAAGACTTCGACCTGCGAATCATTGATTTCCTGGCGAAAGAATTCAAAAAGGATCAGGGGATCGATTTGCGTAGCGACAAAATGGCCCTGCAGCGGCTCAAAGAAGCAGCAGAAAAAGCCAAAATGGAACTGTCCGCTTCCATGGAAACAGATGTAAATCTGCCGTTTATCACCGCGGATGCAAACGGACCCAAACACCTCAACATCAAGATCACCCGTGCCAAACTGGAAGGATTGATAACAGACCTGCTGGACAACATAGAAGGCCCCTGCCGGACAGCCCTGAAAGATGCCGGCCTGACTTCCGCCAACATCGACGAGGTTATCCTGGTCGGCGGAATGACCCGCATGCCGGCCGTCCAGGAACGCGTTAAAAAAATATTCGGCAAAGAGCCCAACAAAGGCGTCAACCCGGATGAAGTCGTTTCCCTGGGAGCTGCAATCCAGGGCGGGGTACTGGCAGGCGATGTCAATGATGTGTTGCTGCTGGATGTCACGCCCCTGTCCCTTGGTATCGAAACCCTGGGTGGGGTCATGACCCGGCTGATCGAAAAAAACACCACGATCCCGGCTAAAAAAAGCGAGACCTTTTCCACGGCGGAAGACAACCAGCCGGCGGTTTCCATCCACGTACTGCAGGGTGAACGTGAAATTGCCTCCGGCAACAAGTCCCTTGGCCGGTTCGAACTGGTGGGAATTCAACCGGCGCCCCGGGGAACCCCCCAGATCGAGGTGACTTTCGATATCGACGCCAATGGCATCGTGGAAGTGTCCGCCAAAGATATGGCCACCGGAAAGCAGCAGTTTATCCGGATCACCGCTTCTTCCGGACTTTCCCAGGAGGAGATCGACCGCCTGGTGAAAGATGCCGAATTGAACGCGGACGAGGATCGTCACAAAAAGGAACTGGTAGATGCCAAGAACGCTGCGGACGCCTTGATCCATACAACCAAAAAATCGTTGTCCGATTTAGGTGGACAGGCAGACGGCAATGTACGCATGGAAATCGATGATGCGGCCCACAACCTCAAAAACGCCCTTAGAGGCGATGATGCCGGTGAAATTCGACGTCTCACGGAAGTACTGACCGGTATTGCTCATCGGCTTGCCCAGTCCGCCTATCAGCAGGGAGCGCCGGGAAATGCTGCCGACCCTCAAGACACCGGAAGGCCTTCAGGGGATGAGGATGTGGTGGATGCGGAATATGATGAGGTTGCCTGAAACCTCAATGGACATGAAAATTGTTCAGATACTTAGCTGACTTTTGGATAAAAAACCCCCAACACCGGTCTCTCGCAGAGGCGCAGGGAAAGAACGTCTTGGGGATTGGCGTAAACGTCGTAACGAATCCACAATTGAAATACCCCGCCGCTTACGGCGGGGTAAACGCTTTTATGAAAATAGATGAAAATTGGTTTACTGATTCCCCTCTGCGTCTCTGTGGGAAAAACGGTTCTCACATTTGATTTCCGGGCTTTCCCCACGGCACCCTTGCCATATCCCTTGGAATCCGGTAATCTGCACACCACTGAAAAACCACAAAAAGTTGGAGGAAACCTGTCATGCAGCAACTGAGATATTACACTCCCGGATTGTCCCTGGTGGCTTTCGCCATCCTGGTACTGACCTTTCCGCGATTCTTCGCTATTATTGCCGCTTTGTTTATTCTGCTTGCCGGCGGCATGGCCCTGTATACCGGCCATATCCTCAAAAAAACCCAGTCCGATCCCGATTATTTCGCAGAATGGAATTTCAATAATGATTTTATGGGTGGGAAAAGTGTGCGCATACCGGTCTTCTGGCGCTTCCGGTAGAAGTCTTATTCAAAGCCCATTGCGGTCATGAACAAAACTCCTTTTTGCAGATAAGTAATTGACATGAACCAGCTCAGCATATGCGACAGCTGCGCGGACAGGATCGGCGCGGCCAAGGAAGTTTTCAAGACCGGGGGCTGCACCTGCGATATCTGCGGAATCAGCTACCCGTGAGGGATCGACGACGACAAGTCCACCGTGAGTCGGACGCCCATCCGCCTGATCCCCGATGAAGGCTGGCCATGGATTCATGCCAAGATATTTGAATAATAGAAGAAGAAAATGTTCCGCCAACCACGATGCACATACCACCTACCGGGCCTGCGGCACAATGGCATTGATCTTTCGGGCGATCTGATCAACAACCTGATCCACATTTTCAATATTTGACGCCGAGGTGATGGCATCAATGGAATCATCCGGAAATTTCCAGCCCGGATTAGCGGAGGTCATAAAAACGACGATGTTGCGACTTTTCGAATTTTTCTCCAAAAACCGGGTCAGAGATGGATTGAAACCAGTCGAGGCGTAACAGGTGTCGATGGCCAGGACCAGGTCGTATTTCTCCGGGGCAAGACTTTCAAGACGATCGATATTCACCACCTCAATTTGGCTGGTGGCCTGGTATTCGGCAATCAACTGCTCCCGGACCTGGTCCTTGAAGGGGCTTGAATCGCAGGCGAAAATAAACCGGTGAGGAGCCTCATCCGCGCCAAAGCGGGCTTCTTTTACCGCTGTCCCGCAGGAAACGGTAATAAAAACGATCAGGGCAACTGCCATGTAGCGGAAACAGTTATGATTTTTCATCCACTCCTCCTCATACCCTATTTCAATTCTTTTTTGCGGTTATTTACAATACTTCATGGTAAGAAATATGTGAATCCCTCTCGCAATCGCTTCATGTATTTCCGGTATCCGCCGGTGTCAAAGTTCCGGGAACGCCGGTTCATGAAGCCGTGCTGATATGGGGTCCGAGTGCAATAAACATTTTCTTACCACAAACAGACCGCATCAGATCGACGATACTAAAATGCGGCTCTGCGTCTGGAAATATCAGCTCCGTGGGCCACGCAGGCTGGACGTCCACCATGTCGCGGATCTGCGACCCGTAGAAGCATGCGGCCCTGCTTCCCGGCGCAAATCGTTCGTCCCCAACAATTGACCATATGGCCGTCGCCCCAACGCTGAACCCGACCAGAGTTGCGGCTGCAGATACTTTGTCAAGACACCCGGACAGTTTTTCTGTGTATCGTTTCAGGCCGCATTTTTCTGTAAAGAAAGCATACACCTCAGATTCTTCGCCAAAATCGTGCAATTGCCCTTCATATGGATCGATGATAATCGCATCGGCATATTCGTTTCCCAGGCTGGACGCAATCTCCTCCAGCTCCAAGGTGCGGCCGAAGATGTCAGCGGCGATAATCAGGGCGGTGGTCATTGCAGGTTGCTTATTTTTTGAAATACAATTTGGCAAAATCCACCGTCAGTTTGCGCAGGTTGTCACAGTTCTCCACATCCGTCGTCTGCTTGCATTTCATGGCGGTGACCAGCATCTGGTGCAGAAGAACCAGCTTTTTTTCATAGTCGCCCTGGTCCGGTTTGATTCGCTGGGTCATGAAATACTGGGAAACGATTTCCTGGAGTTCATCGGCATGATGTTCCTTGTTCATCACCCAGCGGGTGAGCTGGTTGGCATGATGGCCAGGCTCCGTTGCCAGTTCCGTAATCTGTTTCATGGATTTTTCAATGGTGTCGATGTGCTCGTTGATCATTTTGATCCGCATTTCATCGTCATAGATGCCGCACGGGATCTCGCAGTGAGCCTGAACGTTTGCCGCAAACAAAAGCACCAACAGCAGCGCCCACACTGTTTTTGTACCGGTTTTCGTCATCATGGTGTCTCCTTCCGCACTTCGATATCGTGCGCGTTGATAAAAAGGTTTTGTCCCTATGAAATACTTCCGGTTGCCGGTTTCCGCCGGCATGACAAGGGAAGCTCCCCAGCCCCTCATATATTTACCCTAACGTTGCAAAAGCCGGAGAGCTTCAGAGCCGCAGCGCCGAGGGAGAAGCCGTATCTGTTGTAAAGCAGTTGTCCAAAAAGGTTCCGGTTTTTGAACGTTTTTGTATACAACTACTTATACCATTCCTTTCGTATCTCGGTTTTTTTAAAAGCTGGTGTAAAGCGGTTGTACAAAAGCGTTCCGCCCTTCGAACGTTTTTGTCTACAACCACTTATACCATTCCTTGTGCACCCCGGTTTTTTTAAAAGCTGGTGTACTGCGATCCCTTGGCAACAAAGGATCGCGCTC
>CAZKYZ010000342.1:0-4462 GCA_964557055.1 uncultured Desulfobacterales bacterium | reverse complement strand
AAGTGAGAGTTCGCTTGGGTCGAGCGCTTTCAGATCCGCGTACGGTATGCGGGCCTTATGACCTTCAATTGTAAACAGTTTCCGGTTCGCCTGCACGACCTGATTTCCGTATTGCGTGGTCAGATCCGCCTCATAATATCGTTCGGGTGCTGAGGCGCCATGGTTTGTTGCGGGACCATCTGAAACCGAAGCAGGTATAATGTACGTATCGATGGCAAAACGGGTAATCAGGGGCACTGTCAAGTCAAGGATGGTGATCAGAATAACCAGCAATACGGAACCCATGAGAAGGCGGCGGTAGGGTACCGTATATGGATACAGACGTTTCAGCAGGGATACGTCGTATGCCCCTCCCCTTTTTCCGGCTTCGGAATAGCCAAAACTATCTCTCATGGCGGGCAGCTCCCATTCGTTGCATCTGGAACATTTTGGCGTAATAGCCGTTTTGAGACAACAACTGCTGATGGGAACCGGATTCAGCGATCATACCGTTCCGGAGGGTGAGAATCCGATTTAATCCGGAAACGGCCGCAATTCGATGAGAGCTTACAATGGTCGTTTTTTGCCTGGCAACTTGTTGAATCGTTTGAAGGATATGTTTGCCCGTTCGGGTATCTACCTGGCTGATGGGATCATCCAGAATAAGAACAGGGGATTTTCGCAGCAGGGCTCTGGCCAGGGCAATACGCTGTTTCTGCCCTCCTGAAAGAAGGACGCCTTTTTCGCCGACGATCGTTTTTATCCCGTTGGGCAAGGAGTTGATCAATTCATACAGGGCGGCCCCCTGAATGGCGGTATCCATCTCCGCGGGTGACACTTGTTCATCGCCAAGGGTGATGTTGTCCTGAATGCTGCCATCAAACAAAAATGGTTCCTGGGGGACGAAAGCAAGGGCCCTGCGCAATTTTTCAAGGCAGAGATCGCGAATATCCCAACCGTCCAGAAAAATGCAGCCGTGGGCCACATCGTATAGGCGTGGAATCAGGTTCAACAGGGTTGTTTTACCGCTGCCCGGCGGGCCCACGATACCGAGGGATCCGCCAGCGGGAATGTGAAAAGAAATGTCTGTCAGAGCCGGGTGCTGGCCCGGCGAATAAGAAAATGTGGCCGTTGAAAACCGAATCGCGCCTTTTACCGCCCCATGGTCGACAGGTTTCGGAGGGCTGGCAATTCCGGGGGGCACGGAGAGCACCGCTTGAATCCGGTCGAGCGATGCCCGTCCCCGCTGTATCAGGTTCGTCAGCCATCCCAATGCCATCATCGGCCACGTCATCAGGCCCAAATAGCTGATAAAGGCGACAAAGTCTCCGGTGGTTATTTCGAGATAGATCGCCTGGCGCCCACCAAAACAGATGATTAATGCAAGGCTTATGTTTGACAACAGAAGCATCATGGGCATGAAGGTTCCCGTAATTCTAACCAGTTTGAGATTTTCCCTGATATATTCGCCAGAAATGGATCGGAGCTTGTCGGAAAGCCTGTTTTCCATATTATAGATTTTAACGGTTCGAATTCCGGCGAAATGCTCTCTGACAGTTTCCGTCATTGTGGAGAATGATTTCTGAACGAGCATATATCGGCGATGCATTTTTTTACTGAAAAACCGGGTCCCGAAAATAATAAACGGCATGGGGATCAGCACCAGCAGCGTCAGGCGGATATTGATATAGGCCATAAACAGGATCGATGCCGTTCCCAGCACGATGGCATCCGTTAATGCTACCAGACCCATTCCGACGGCCATACGTATCTGTTTGATATCATTGGTGGCATGCGCCATGAGCACACCCGTTCTGGTGGTTGTAAAATAATCGGCCGAGAGAATTTGGATGTGTGCAAAAAACCGGTTGCGTAAACCCTCTTCCACCCGCCGGGATGTGCCGATCAGGCACCTTCGCCATACATATCGAAAAATTCCGATCAAGATAGCGACAATAACCATAACCAACACATACACACCCAGCTCAAAAGAACCCAGGCGATAGGCGGTCAAATCATCAATCACGTGTTTTATGATTCTGGGTATGAACAGCTGCAGAATGTCAACGGTTACCAGGCTCAGGATGCCGATCCAGAGAAAGGGCTTTCTTTCGAGGAAATACGGCGCCAGCAGGGTTGTGATTTTGAACCGATTCATTGATGATATGTTATACCAGAAGCCCTGGTGGGTCAATTGTTGGCGATAGCAGGCCATATGACAAAATATTATTTGTTTTCAGTACGTTGACTTTGTGATGTCTGACTGCTATTATGCGGACCTATGAAACCTGGAAATGTGGTCGAGTATATCGACAAACAAAAGATAGTCTGTGCAACCATTCTGGACAGACAGAAGAATAAGCTCCGGCTGTTAACGGAAAACAGGCGTGAGGTAAAAATGGCCGCGAGCCGGATTGTGCATTGCAGTAGCCGGGTTCTAGATTTTTCTCTAGGTAAAGATCGTCTGGTTGCGACCCTGATCGATATCGGTAAAAACCGGCAGCAGCAAGCCTGCCGGTTTGACGTCAAAGAGATGTGGGACATTTTGCACACCGAGCAGAAGTGGATCGAACTGTCGGTTATTGCGGGGCTGTTTTTTTCGGACGGTTATACACCGGATGATGAAGCCGTTGTTATCCGGGCACTTTTTAACAACCGGATATATTTCAAATTTGATTCCCGCCGATTTTTTCCCTTTACCAAGGAGCAGGTTGACAAGACCATTGTGGTGGCCAGAAAAAGCAAAGAAAGACAGGAGCTGCTTCAAAACGGCAGCAAATGGTTGCGGAAAATCTGCAAGAACGGTTCGGAGGGGCAGCCGGTTTCTCTGAGCACCGATCAACAAAAAATTATCGATATTCTAAAAAATTATTATCTTAGCGGAAAAGAAAGCGATCAGTATAACTTTTCCCGGGAAATACTCTCGAAAAGCGGTATCAATTCAGAGGCGGAACTATTTCGTGTTTTGACGTCTCTGGGTATATGGAAAGAAGATCAAAACTTGGATATCGAACGGATGGGAGTCCCCACGGAATTTTCCAACGGCACGCATGAGTATGCAGATCAGATGGTCAAAAGATCACTTTGTGTTAGGCCTGCCACAGGACAGCGGGAAGATTTTACCCATCTTCCCGCAATAACCATAGACGGTCAAAACACGCTGGATTTCGATGATGCCATCAGCCTTGAGAACTTGGGTGACCATTATCGTCTTGGCATTCACATTGTTGATGTGGGCCACTATGTCAAAAAAGGAGACCCTTTGGATGTTGAGGCACTGACCCGGGGGAGCTCTATTTATATGCCGGACATGAAAATTCCAATGCTGCCGCCATCCCTTGCAGAAGGTCTATGCAGTCTCAAAGAAGGTAACCCAAGACCGGCAATCAGTGTCATGATCGATATGGATCGATTTTTTGAAATTGCGGACGTTGCAATTTTATCGAGCTTGATCCTGGTGAAAGAGCAGTTGACCTATTACGATGTGAATATGGCCGCAGAAGGCAGCGAGACATTTCAGACACTGATGGAGATCGCCGGCTGTTTTCGAAACCGCCGGCTGGAAGCCGGAGCCGTGCAGATAACCCTTCCGGAAACGCATGTATGGCTGGATGGAGAGGGCAGTATTCATGTGAACCGGGTAAATCGCGAAAGCCCCGGGAGAATGCTGATTTCCGAGCTTATGATAATGGCGAACTGGCTGATGGCTCGCTTTCTATCTGCCAAGGAATTGCCGGCTGTTTTTCGATCCCAGGCAAGCCCTAGGGAAAGGCTTTTCCGAGGACAGGAGGGCACCCTGTTTCAAAACTGGATGCAACGAAAGCACCTTTGTCGATTTTTGCTTGGAACAAAGCCGGATAAGCATGCCGGCCTTGGCTTGGAGTGCTATACCACTGCGACATCGCCGATTCGAAAGGGCTTTGATCTTATAACCCAGCGGCAGATCAGAGCTGCATTGGGACAGGAAGATCCGTATTCACAGGAAGAAATGGCGACGATTATTGAACGATTGGAAGAACCGATGCGTCGGGTTTCCCGGGTTCAATTCCAGCGAAATCGATACTGGATCCTGAAACACCTGGAATCCATGGTGGGCTGGAAAGAGGAAGCTATTGTGTTGTATAAAAAACGGAACACGTATCAGATATTGATTCCGCACATTATGATAGAATGCGATCTGCCGCAATCCGGCGGCCGGGATCTCAAACCGGAAGAATTGATCCAGGTGACCATTCAGCACGTTGATGCCCGGCGGGATATGTTCTCTGTATTTTCGGCCTGAGAGGGAAATGGTTTTGCGGGTCTGTTGCGAATTCATTCTTGACCCTATCGTTGCATAAAAAGCATGGCGAAGAGAGATAAAATGGCTGAAAATATCGTAAAAAACAGAACAATGGCAACCTGGTCAGGGCTTTACCGCCGATGAGGATAAGGATCTTGTCTGTTTTACGCCATGTTTTTTACCCCGCGGGAAAGCCGGAGA
>CAZKYZ010000341.1:0-4477 GCA_964557055.1 uncultured Desulfobacterales bacterium | reverse complement strand
CCAAGGGAAAAACGGGCGGTGCCATCCGCAAACTGATCGGCCTGCAGCCCAAAACCGCCATAATCCTGCAGGAGGGAAAGGAAGTGGAAATCCCCCTGAACCGGGTCAAGGTGGAAGACATTGTCCTGGTGCGACCCGGTGAAAAAATACCGGTGGACGGCACTGTCCTGGAAGGAGAATCCGCCGTGGATGAATCCATGCTCAGCGGGGAATCGTTGCCGGTGGATAAAAATATAGGCGACACGATAGTGGGAGGAACCATAAACGGTCAAGGCCTCTTGAAATTCAAAGCTACCCGCGTGGGTAGGGAAACCGCCCTGGCCCAGATCATCAAACTTGTCCAGGAAGCCCAGGGCAGCAAAGCTCCGATTCAGGCCCTTGCTGATAAGGTGGCGGCAGTATTTGTACCCGGCGTGATCGTAATCGCTCTGGTGACATTTGGCGTTTGGTGGTCCGTCACCGGCGAATTCGTGCCCGCTCTTATAAGGCTTGTGGCCGTGCTGGTCATAGCCTGCCCCTGTGCCCTGGGACTGGCCACGCCCACGGCCATTATGGCCGGCACTGGCAAGGGTGCGGAAAAAGGAATTTTATTCAAGGACGCGGCCGCACTTGAAAATGCCACCCGGCTGAACACCATCGTTCTGGATAAAACCGGAACGATTACCGAAGGTAAACCTGCCGTGGTTGATATCCTGCCCTTAAACAGGGCGGTCGAAACCCCGGACCAGCTGCTGGCGCTGGCCGCTTCCATCGAACAGGGATCTGAACATCCGCTTGGCAGAGCGATCGTTAAAGAGGCCAATTCCAGAAATCTTAAACTTGGAAGACTTCAAAATTTCAAGGCCCACAGCGGCTTCGGGGTGGAGGCAACGGTAGATGGTTTGCCGGTTCGGGTGGGAAAACCCAAATGGTTCAGCGGTCCGATTCTGGAAGCCGACAAAGTTCGGGAACAGATCAATGCACTGCAGCAAGACGGTAAGACTGTAATGGTAGTCGTTGGCGATGAAACTCTGTATGGCCTGGTTGCCGTGGCGGACAAATTGAAAGCCGATTCAAAAGAAGCCCTCAGCAAACTTCACGACATCGGTTTAAAAGTTGTGATGCTTACCGGGGACAACCTTAAAACGGCCCAAGCTATTGGTTCACAACTGGAAATTGATGAGATCGTAGCGGAAGTCCGTCCCGAGGATAAATCTGCAAAAATAAAGGAATTGCAGGAAAATGGTGAAACGGTGGGAATGGTTGGTGACGGCATCAATGATGCACCGGCACTTGCCCAGGCCGACATCGGATTCGCCATCGGCACGGGCACAGACGTAGCGATTGAAACCGGGGATTTGATCCTGGCCAGTGGAAGCCTCACCGGTATCCCGAGAGCCATTGAAATCAGTCGTAGGACCATGCGTACCGTCCGGCAAAATCTGTTTCTGGCGTTCTGCTATAACACCGTGCTTATCCCCGTAGCAGCGGGTGCCCTGGCGCCATTTATCTTCATGCCTGATTTTCTGCGCCAGCTCCATCCCATACTGGCAGCGCTTGCCATGGCGCTCAGCAGCATCTCCGTGGTGACCAACAGCCTGCGTTTATATAACACCCGGATTGATTAATGTGGCACACTGTTTGCTTTATTAGAGTAGCAACAACAACTCCACGAATAAGGAGGATCAGCCATGCAAAAACAAGAACGGTCATCTGAAGTATTTATAGACCCGGTCTGTCTGATGAAAGTCAGCTCGGGAAGTCCGGACATCAAATCCACTTACAAAATGAAAACTTTCCATTTCTGCGCGGAGGGCTGCAAGCAAAAATTTGAAACCAACCCTGAAAAATTCGCCTCACCGAAATCACCCCAAAAAAAGGGCTGGTGGGGAAGATATCTGGACCGATTGGAAAAAGCCACCGGTGGCAAATCAATGAAGTGCCACTAAAAGGATGTTATCCACATTTAATAAATGATTTTGCGGTTATAACTATGGTCATTACGATCACAACACCCAAAGAAATTTCCCGGTTGCTCGTGTAATAATTACACGACAGTTTGGATCTCGCCATCAAATCCCCGGGCACTTCATTCCGAACATTTTAAAAAACCACGTGATTTCAGTTAGTAAAAGGACTTAAAAACCCTCTGGCACAGCATTTGCTTTTTCAGTTGACAGATCAAAAGGGAAAGATAGCATTCTCTCCCGGCATGCATTCAGTACTGCTACAGATAGTAGGAATGCTTCAACGCGTCAGTAACATTGAGAGGGCTAAATGAAAACACGGATTGAAAAAAATAATGAGGATCGTAATCCACGTAAACAAGATTGCTGTGCGAGGATACCCCCAAAAAATAGAATGCCGTGGATTTTTGGTGTTGCAGCAACTTTGACAATGATTGGTTTCTATCTTGGCCTGCTTACATTGATCTCGGACTGGTACAATGCCAAGGCACAATTTGGCGAATATCGATGGTGGATTGGATCACTGGCAATTGGGTTTGGGGTGCAGGTCGCTCTTTTTACCCGCCTGCGTCATGCGATGGCTGCGGCGCACATAAAAGGTGCTGCATCAGGTATGGCCGCTTCCAGCGGCATGTCCGGGGTGGCAATGGCCCTCTGCTGCTCACATTATTTGGCAGCCCTGCTGCCTGTTGTCGGTTTGCCGTTTCTCTCCACCCTCGTGGCAGGCCTGGATCGCTACCAGACCCAATTCTTCTTTGTCGGGGTGGTCGCGAACATTTTGGGCATGACATATATGCTCTGGGTGATGTCCAAAAATGGTCTTCTTCCCGATCTGCCGGCACTACTCCAACGCAACAACAAACTTGCCAATAAACAGGAGACGTAACAATGAAAAAGATAAGAGATATTTTCATGGAAACAGCAATATGGATGGCGGTGGTACTGATCCTTGGTGCCACGGTGTCCGCCTTGGCCTATGAAACCCAAAAAAACAATCAAAGTGGGGTCCAGGTTGAGGTCACACCGCAAACCCTATCCGCGAACAAACCCGCCCAGTTTACAATTCGCCTGACCACCCACAGTGTGGAATTGGGTGAAGACTTAACAGCGGTTACCGAACTCCGTGATGATCAAGGGCGCACCTACAAGCCGGCACAATGGGAAGGATCACCGCCGGGGGGACACCACCGTTCAGGCACGTTGACTTTTCCAGTGCTGCAGGCAACGGGCGGTTCGGTAACCTTGACTATCCGTGATGTGGGTGGTGATGCAAAGAGAGAGTTTTCTTGGGAAATCGAGTAATTGTTAACTTTCACCTGAATTGAGTGATTAAGGAGTAAGTCATGGAAAAACATACATTTAACATTACCAATATTTCCTGCGGCCATTGTGTCGCAGCCATTGAAAAAGAATTGATAAAAATCGGTGGGATCGCAAACGTTAAAGACGACCTTCAAGCCAAAACAGTTGCCGTAGAATGGCAATCTCCCGCATCAAAATCTCAAATTGAAGCAAAGTTAGCCGAGATTGGTTATCCCGCGACTATTTAAAAGTTACCAACGGATAGGGAACGGGATAACCGATGCATCGGTGAAATTATCCGAACAATCACAAGATTGTAAGAGGAGGGTCCCAATGGCAAAGCAAATCGGAATTGTCCTGGAAGCAGAATCCGGAAACCGAACCCGGGTGGTCACGGAATGCAAAAGTGCCTGCGGAGGTTGTCAACCAAGCCCGGGGGGTTGCCGTGGTTGCCTGGCAAGTGCGAAGATTACAAGTAGCGTTTCTAACCCTGTAGGTGCCAAAGTAGGTGACCTGGTTGAGATACACCTGTCAACCGGGAGTTTACTTACGGGAACCGCCATTCTTTATATATTGCCGGTCATGGGCCTTTTAGCCGGCGCCTTTTCCGGGGCTTGGGCATCAGACCCACTTGGCTTTACTGAAATTTTTGGATCGATCGGGGGTGCTCTCATCGGATTGGTCGGTGGATATATTGCCGTGATAGCGCTGGACCGCAACCCTGTTATCCGTCGACGGATTATGCCGACCATAACCAGCGTCCTCGAACCGGAGGCAGGGTTTCCAGGCGCCGAAAAGGCATCATGCTGTGGATAGTTCCGACATACCCAACGGTACAGGGGTAGCGGAGGCCTTTTCCGTCGATTTTGGCGTGTGTACCCACATCGGGCGACGGCATCGCAATCAAGATGAAGTATTCATGACATCCGCGTCTACTCCTTTAGGCGGTAAAGGGCGCCTTTTTGCTGTTGCCGACGGGATGGGCGGCCATCCTGGAGGCGGTCTCGCCAGCCAGATGGCCTGTGATGGCCTGAACGATTATTATGAAAAAAAAATAGCGCAAACGGGAATACGAAAGCCTGCCGATATCAGTCGCCATCTGTTTGAAACGATCTTCCGCATTGATCGAAGGATTCGTTTTCAAGGGCGAAGAGAGCGCAGGCTGGAGGATATGGGCACAACGCTTTCCTGCCTGGTCATTACCGGCACCCACGGTGTGATTGCCCATG
>CAZKYZ010000340.1:0-4502 GCA_964557055.1 uncultured Desulfobacterales bacterium | reverse complement strand
ACGTTTTTTTTTAGCTGTTGCTAACAGCCTACAGCCTAAACCCCTACAGCCTGCCTTTTCCCCCGTTTTCGCAATTCGAAATTCGCAATTCGAAATTTCTTTCCTCCCTTCATCCTGCCTTTCCTCCTCACTCCTTACTCTTCACTCCTAACTGTTTTTTGCTCTCTGCGCCATGCGCCATGCTCTATGCCCTTTGCCATGAACCAAGAGCTATGAGCCATGAACGGCGACTTTTTCTTTGCGCCATGCCCTCACTCCTTACTGTTCCCTGTTTTCTTACCATTCCCTGTATCAAAACCCGGGATCCAGTTTGAAAGATAATATTTTTTCACGGAGTACGCGGTACTCGTTCAGGGCAGCCATTGCCCGGGCGGCCCGTTCAGGGCCGGGAAGTACCGGGATACCTTTTTCCCGCAGCGACCGGATCAGGGGATCTTCCGGGCGGCAGAAGGTGAAACCGATCAACGGCCGGGAGCTCCGGGCGGCCAGTTTTTGAATGGAATCCGTCTGAAATCCCGTCAGCTCCTGGGCTTTTTCATCGACCTGAT
Source organism: uncultured Desulfobacterales bacterium (assembly GCA_964557055.1). Taxonomy (GTDB): domain Bacteria; phylum Desulfobacterota; class Desulfobacteria; order Desulfobacterales; family CAZKYZ01; genus CAZKYZ01. The sequence continues at coordinate 3,954 of CAZKYZ010000340.1, read as the reverse complement.
CCTCCGGGATACCCATACCCACCAGTGCCCGCATGGTGGCGTACCGATTGCCGAGAAAATAGACCAGCAGGCCGTCGGCATTTTCTTCATCCAAAAGGATTTTCGGAATCTCCCCGAAAAAATCCAGCGGGTTTTTTGAAAATGTCAAATCCACCGGGTTGTTTACGCTTCCGGTATGGGGCACCAGGGAAGCAAGGCCTTCGCGGGTTTGGGGGGAAAGGTCGGCCAGGACCAGACCTTCCCGGCTGCAGGTGTCGGCGGCGACGGCACCCGGTCCGCCGGAATGGGTCTGGATAATGATCCGGTTTCCGGCGGGTAATTTACAGGTGCCCAGCACATGGCAAAAGTCAAACAGTTCTGCTATGGAACGGGCCCGGATGATGCCGCTTTGCCTGAAAATTCCGTTGTACAGGCGGTCCGGCCCGGCCAGGGCGCCGGTATGCGAGAGCCCGGCCTTGCGGCCGCCTTCCGACCCGCCCACGTAGTAGGCCACGATCGGTTTGTGGGGCACGATGGCCCGGGCGGCCCGGATAAACGCCCGCCCCCGGCGAATCGATTCGATGTAGAGGGCGATCACCCGGGTATGCGCACAGCTGCCCAGATGCTCCAGGCAATCGACGATGTCGATGCTGGCTTCGTTGCCGACACTGATGCCGGTGGAGAAGCCGAGGCCGAAGCCGCCCAGGTAGTCGAACATCTGGGTGATGAAACTGCCGCTTTGGGAAGCCATCCCGATGAAGCCGGGATCGCCCTCGCAGGGCAGAAAGGTGGTGTTGAGTTTGTGATGGGTGTTGACCACACCGAGGCAGTTGGGGCCCACAAAGCGCATGCCGTACTTTTCCGCGATCTCCAGAAGACGGTCCTGCTGCTGTTTACCGTCGGGTGACCCCGCTTCGGCGAATCCGCCGGAAACGATAATGGCACCCGCAATGCCTTTTTGACCGCATTCTTCCAATGCCTGGGGGACGACCCCGGTGGGCAGAACCATAACCGCCAGGTCCGGTGTTTCCGGCAGATCGAGGGCACTTTTATAGGCTGTTAGACCGAGAACAGTATCTTCTTTGGGGTGCACCGGATAGATGGGACCGGCAAACCCGAATTTCTGCAGGGAAGCCAGCATGTTGGTGCCCATGGAAGTGAACCGGTTGGAAGCGCCGTACCAGGCGATGCTTCTGGGGCTGCAGATGGAAAAAAGCGGGTTTGTCTCTTTTTTTACAGTCATAGTATTCCTATTGTTTACCCTATCGTTTCAAAAGCCGGAGACAGAACCACCAGGGCGTCGGCTGCGACCGGATTGCCATCCGTTGCGATCATCAGCGGATTGATGTCGATTTCACGAATGGCAGGCTGTTCAACACCCATACGACCGACGGCCGAAAGGATCCGGCAGAGCATGTCCCGGTTTACCGGTTTCTGCCCCCGGAATGCCTGCAGGATTTTGCGCGAGCGCAGCTGATCGAGCATGTCGGCGGCTTCCTGCAATTCGAAGGGGGCTGCCCGGAATACGGTGTCGTCAATAACTTCGGCCAGTACACCGCCCATGCCGAGGACGACACAGGGGCCGAATTGATCGTCCCGGATCATACCGACCAATATTTCCCGGGAACCCGAAACCATCTCCTGGACGAGAACGTCGGTTGCCCCCAGCTGCTGCTGGATGGATGCAAAGGCCAGCTCGATTTCGGACGCAAGTGACAGGTTCAGGTGGATGCAGCCGGTTTCGCTTTTGTGCAGGATTTCAGGAGAGCAGGGTTTCAACGCTACCCGGCCGCCGATCTCCGCGGCGGCGCGGACGGCCGCTGCGGCACTGCTGCAAAGTTTTTCGCGGGTTGCCGGGATGCCGTATTCCCGCAGCACCCGTTTGGCGTCATATTCGGACAGGGCCTTCTGCTTTTTGCCGAGAGCGGTTGTGATGATTTCGTCAACAGCCATATTGTTGTCCCCGTTACTTATTCTCACTGTAAAAGGTCATTTCTTCCGATGTATGCCGGCTGATTTCGCCGGCCTCTTCCAGATAGCGCAGGTGCGAAATAGCCTCTCCCGTAGCGAACCATTTCTGGGCCACCGGGAAGTCTTCCCACCGATCGCAGCGGATATCCCAGGTCATTCGGGAAGCCGCCTGGTAGGCGGTTTGGCTTCCGGTTTTGCGCATAATCGTGCGGATTTCATCCAGGCGCTTCAAGTGGTGTTGGGTCAGTTCATCGATGCGCGCCGCGTGATCGCTGAAAAGGCGCCGGTGCCCGGGCAGAACCATTTTCACGTCGAGCGTTCGCACCGCTTCCAGACTGGCCAGGTAGGCTTTGAGCGGGTTTTCGTTATCCGACCAGCATTGAATGTTGGGGGTAATGTCGATGAGAATATGATCACCGGAAACGAGGATCTTTTGCTCCGGCTCATACAGGCACATGTGCCCCATGGTGTGTCCCGGCGTGTGGATGCACTGGAAAGAATAGTCCCCCGCACGGATGGTTTCCCGGTTGTCCAGAATTTTCAGCTCCGGCATCCAGGCCGACCCGTGCTTGAAGCCCGGGTGCTGCTCGAGGGCGGAGCGCAGTTCGTCGCGGGGAAATCCGTTGACGCCGGCGTATTCGATCATGGGATCGAATCCCTCGAACGATTCGATAAGCTCCGCGTCGGGCCTGTTGAAATAAACCGTCGTGGTTTTGGTGGCCAGTTTCGAGACCAGCCCGAAGTGATCGGCATGCAGGTGGGTGATGAAAATGTCGGTGTCGGCCATCGTGATCCCGATTTCCCGGAGACCGGCCATCATGGCCTTTTCGCAAGCCGTGCGGTTGAGACCCGTATCGATGATCAGGTTGCGTGTGGAACCGGTTATGACATAGGAATTCAGTGATTTGAGCGGGCTGTCCGGAAGGGGAATTTCAATCCGGTAAAAACCCGGGAATAGTTTTTCTACCATGGTTTATTTTTCTTTCATGAGGCTGGTTACACCGCCGAGAGTGAAATTGACGGCATCATTGCTGATTGTGAGCATGTCCTTCGGGCGACCCTGCCACAGCAGGTAATGACAGGCGACGCGCTCATAAATACCGACGATGCAGACGGCCATCAACTCCGCGGAAGACTCCGAGGGGAAGTGTACACCGGATCGCTTTGAAATTTTGTTCAGGGCTTCCTGCAGGTCCTGGGTAAGTTTGCCAAACAATTTTTTGCGCTGTGCTTCTACCAGGTTGCTTTGTCCGGCCGCTTCTCTGAAGAAAATGGATACCCGCTCCGGGTATTGCCGGCAGAAATCGTTGAAAAACGCCAGACCGGCATTACGAATGCCCTCCAGCGATGCATCCGCCTGGCGAAACGCATTTCCCAGGAATTCGCGCAGGTGAAAACCGACGTCTTCCATCAGGTTAATGAGCAGGTCTTCCTTGTTTTTGAAATAAAAATATACCGTACCGACGGACACTTCGGCCAGATCGGCGACCTGCTCCATGCTGGTCTGGTGATAGCCTTTGCGGGCGAACAGTTTTTCGGCCGATTTCAGGATCGTTAAAAAACGCTGCTCCTTTTCACGGATGCGCCTGAGCTGGCTGCGGGACAGATTTTCCTTTTTTGCAATAGCGGTCATGGTGCTTATCCTTGAAACCTTGTATAGAGGCATGGCGCGTGGAGCATGGTGCATAGCGCAAAGTGCATAGAGCACGGCGTAAAGAGAAAGATCAAACTTGTTCTAAGGGTTTTCCTTGTTTTCGCAATTCGCAATTTCTTTTCCCCCTTTACTATTCACTGTTTTTTGTCTTCCATATTTCTGTTCATTTTCTTTCGCGTGAAAGAAAACGAACCAAAAGAAACCGCCCTGTAAAGTGGTTGTTAAAAAGCGTTCTGGTGTTTGAACGGTTTTGTTATAACCACTTATGCCAAACCTTTAATTTTTAATATAGCTGGTGTAAAGTGGTTGTTAAAAAGCGTTCTGGTGTTTGAACGGTTTTGTTACAATCA
>CAZKYZ010000339.1:0-4524 GCA_964557055.1 uncultured Desulfobacterales bacterium | reverse complement strand
AGATCGAAAACACCCTTTTAACGCCCAATGCGGCTCTTCGCTTCACGCCCCCCAATCCGGCCGACGACAAGAAACAGCAATCCGACATCCTGCGGTCGATCATGCCGGGTCCACCACACCGTCGGCAGTCGGCCAAAACGGAGAACGGAGACAGGTCCATGGAGGCTTCATGTGTCTGGGTGCTGCGGGACGAGCATCCCGTTCCGGTGACTGTACAAAAACAGGCCACGGACGGAGCTGTCACCGCCGTGAAGTCTACGGAACTTGAGGAAGGCATGCCGGTCATCGTCAACACCATCGGCGAGAAAGGGTGATCAAATGGGGATTGCCAAAGATCTGATAACCTTGCAGAATGCTAGCAAAATCTATGGCCGGCAACAGGCGGCCATACGTGCCCTGGACGATGTTTCGATGACCATTCGTCAGGGGGAATTCGTCGCCATGATGGGTCCCAGCGGTTCGGGGAAATCCACATGCCTGAACATCCTGGGCTGTCTCGACACGGTGACGACGGGAACTTACTGCTTTGACGGTGTAGCGGTGGAAAGCCTTTCCCGGGATCAACGGGCCCTTTTGAGACGAAATTACCTTGGTTTCGTGTTTCAGGGGTTCAATCTGCTGGCGCGCACTTCCGCACTGGAAAATGTCGAGTTGCCGCTGATTTACCGACGTATGCCTGCAACTGAGCGGCGGGAACGGGCCATGGAAGCACTTTCTTCCGTGGGTCTGGAAAAATGGGCCTACCATACGCCGGCGGAATTATCCGGCGGGCAGCAGCAACGGGTGGCCATCGCCAGGGCGCTGGTGGGCGAACCGAGAATCCTGCTGGCCGACGAAGCCACCGGTAACCTCGATTCCGCTCGCAGTAAGGAGATCATGGAAATGCTGCTGTCATTTAACCGGCAAGATGGGATAACCATTGTACTGGTTACCCACGAAGCGGAAATGGCCGCCTATGCCGATCGGCAAATCCGTTTTGTGGATGGCCGCATTAGCAACGATACCGATAGCGAGGCAACAGACACAAGGGGGATAACATGATACTGTGGGAAACCTATCTGCTGGCCCAGCGGACCATCCGGAGAAATGTGCTGCGCTCCTCTCTGACGATACTGGGGGTGGTCATCGGGGTTGCGGCCGTCATTACCATGGTTACCCTGGGCAGCGGCGCTACGGCCCAGGTCACCAATGACATTTCCAGACTGGGCAGTAATGTTCTCCATGTACAGCAGGGACAGGGTATGCGCGGACCGGGGGGTGCCCGTTCCAATGCCAAGGCTTTTACCGTGGAAGATGCCACCGCCATTGCCAACAACGTGGCCGGATTGGCGGCTGTGGCCCCGACGGCCCAGACATCCGGGCAGGCGATCTACAACAACGCCAACCGGTCAACAACCATCATGGGCACAACCAATCGTTATTTTATCGTTCAGGGATGGGAAGTGACCGATGGCCGTGTATTCAGCAGCGGGGAAGAGAAGGCGGGGAAGAGCGTCTGTCTTCTGGGACAAACCGTGCGTACGGCACTTTTCGGCGAAACGTCGCCGTTGGGCAAAAGTGTCCGCCTGGGTAAAATTTCGTTTCAGGTGGTCGGTCTGCTGGAGGCGAAAGGGGAGTCGAGTTTCGGGCAGGATCAGGATGATGTTGTCATCGTTCCCCTGCGAACGCTGCAGCGACGGATGCAGGGGAACAACGATGTACGGTCTATCCTGGTAGCCGTCGGCGACAAGGTGCCCACGCAATACGCCAAGCAGGATATCGAACGACTGATGCGTGAACGGCGCGGCATCCGAAGCGATCAACCGGACGATTTTCACGTTCGCGATATGAAAGAACTGATCGACACCCTCACCGGCACCACCACTGTCCTTACCGCCCTGTTGAGTGCCGTTGCCGGGGTGAGCCTGCTGGTGGGCGGTATCGGTATCATGAATATCATGTTGGTGTCGGTAACCGAAAGAACCCGGGAAATCGGCACCCGGCTGGCCATTGGCGCCATGGAACGGGAGGTGCTGCTGCAGTTTCTGGTGGAGGCCTTCGTACTTGCGGCTTTCGGCGGCATAATCGGCATTGTTCTCGGCTTGGGGGCTGCCTATGCCGGATCACGTTTGATCGGTGTGCCGTTTGTCTTCGAGTCCGGTATTGTTGCAGCGGCTTTTCTGTTTTCCGGGGCAGTCGGCATCGTATTCGGCTATTTCCCGGCCAAAAAGGCAGCCTGTCTCGATCCCATTCAGGCACTGCGTTATGAATAGGCCTCCCTTCCGGGAATCTCCATTGCCGGACCAAGATTTTCCATCCATAAATGGCAAACCACCTGCCTGCGGTTGCCCGCTTTATTCCGGCGCGGCAACCATACCGGCTTTGGACTTTTAACCCTTTTCATTTTCCATTGCTGCATTTCATATGTCGTGTTTGCACCCACATTCAGTATAAGATCAGAAAAACAACAGTGTTCAGAAATTTAGATCAAAAAACTGCATAGACACGCTCTAACGATTCCATAGCGGATTGCCATGAAGTGTTTGGATGCAAGTGGTTACGTAACCATCTGATGAATTTCACTGATATCTGAGTGGGCCGTCTGGGGGTTGTAAGAAATGCCGGCAGTCGTGTTTTATTTGTTTTGGTTTTGGCCAAAACATTTTTCAGCCGTTTTTTACGTCGTTCGTCTTCCGACACATTCGCAAAACAAAATCAACCCGTCCCTAGTAGTAGAAGCTATTTCAAAAACGTCTTTTGCCCCAATATCTTTGTTGAGCGCTTGGTTCAACTCCTCAAGTTATGCGTTGCTCCAAATTCCTTCAGGTCATTTCCCGCCGGCGTTTGAAATACTTTTAGATCGAATTCAGGAATTATGGCCAGTAAGTGATCAAAAATATCAGACTGAATTGCTTCGTAATTGGCCCAGACTTTGTCTTTGCAGAACACATATATTTCAATGGGCAACCCGTTTTCTGTGGGTGCCAGCTGGCGGATCAGAAAAGTCATATCCTGGCTGATCATGGGATGATTTTTTAAATAAGAGGTTATGTATGCCCGGAACGTGCCGATATTGGTGAGTTGTCTTTTGTTTGCAGGGGCCGAATCATCCAACCGATGTGTTGCGTTGTACTCGGCCAGCTCCGTTTTCTTTTTCTCCATGTAATCGGCAATATATCGAATTTCGGAAAAACGTTCTATCATTTCTTGTGTGCAGAATTTGATCGTATTAATGTCAATATAAACCGATCGTTTGATGCGCCGCCCGCCGGATAACTGCATGCCGCGCCAGTTTTTGAATGATTCACTGATTAATGCATAGGTGGGGATCGTGGTGACCGTCTTGTCCCAGTTTTGGACTTTTACGGTCGTTAGTGCAACCTCCAGCACATCACCGTCAGCACCGTATTTGGGCATTTCAATCCAGTCTCCGTTTGCCACCATCTTATTGGCTGCAAGCTGTATCCCGGCCACAAATCCCAGGATGGCATCCTTGAATATCAGTAAGAGGATGGCGGTAATGGCGCCGAGGCCGCTGAAAAAGTAAAGAGGGGTTTTGTTGAGGACAACGGAAATGACAAAAATAACGGCAATGCAATAGACAGCTACCTTTACTATTTGGATAAAACTTTTGATGGGGATTTCTTTAGAAACCTCAAGGGTTCGGTAAATATCAAGAACCGCATTCAAAAATGCGTCAATGACCGCCACACCAATAACAATCATGTAGATAATAACAACACTTATGGCAAAGGCAGTCAGCCGTTTGTGGCCTTCCAGCGCAAGGGGCAGCATGATATATAGCACAACCGCAGGCGCAAGATGAGAGAGCTTCCCAAATACTTTTCTGTCAAGGAAGATGTTGTCCCACCGGGTCGCCGTGTGGGCAACGATACGGCCCAATCCCTTTAAGATAAATCGTTTGGCAACAAAATTGGCAACGATACTCAGGGCAATTGCCAGGGTTGCCAGGATGGCTGTTGCCAGAAAACCCGCAAAGGCTGGATTAACTCCCTGGGAGACCAGATACTCGTAGATAAATTTCATCATGGTTGACGGTTTGCTCCCTTTGAAAAAAATTGTACGATACCCGTTATATAAACGGGTTGTTTTTATCCTGACTTTCTTTTCGATATCAGAAGCGATCATCACACAAAATAATAGCGAATTTCAACTTGTTTCCATAAAAAGGCTGGAATTTGCGGATTTGCAGCGAGAGGAAAGAGACATAAGGGTTGTGAATCGTGAGGAAAAATTTTTTTTATCTTAACGAGTTCCCATGCTTCTGTATATCCTGATGACGGTCTTTTAATTGGGTGTACAGGCTTGCCGTTTTTAAAATTCGTTTAATTTCGGCATAATCAGTGAAATTTGCCTGCTTGACATAATAACCCCTATCGGTCATAAAATTACGGCAGGGGAATACCGAAAGAATACTTATCAACGCAACGGATGAATAGCAAAAAAAACTTGGATCATCTCCAAAAGAAGTGATCAGAATAAAGGTTCGAGGGGCCAAGGATTTTGGGGTTCAAGTGAAATGCT
>CAZKYZ010000338.1:0-4524 GCA_964557055.1 uncultured Desulfobacterales bacterium | reverse complement strand
TCATGCAAGTTTCATGACCCCTATGATTTTTCGAATTTATCATAAAGTTTTCTGTATGATCGAAACTTTTATAGTTAAACGATAAAGATTCGACCATAATGTTTAAAAATCCATTCGTTCTTTTAGCGCTCCATGCCCTCTGCTCATTCGCTATAACCCTACCAGGAGCAACCAGCAAAACGAAGATCATACTTTTCATGCTTTCTGACAACCGACCTCAGACCTCAGGCGCTTGCCCCCGACAACCGACCCCTGTCTCCAAGTTCCTGGTTTTCAGTCCTCTGACTCCCGACCAGGGGGTCGAAACACAAAAAAAAGATTGCGGACTGAAATCCAATAGGCTATAAGCATGCGTCGTTGTGAACCACGGGCTGGAATGACCCGTGGTTTTTTATTGTTCAAACCTACATTCCGGTATATCAGGAGGCTCCTAACCTGTCGACGCCACGTCACTTCGTCCCTGCATTTTGGGAATCACAAGGTACGGATCCACAATTGGCAGACGTTTGATACCGGGATGTGCAGCGCCGCTTTGAGGGACTCGTCTTTCATCGGCACACATATGAGGAACAAATTATGATCAGCGCATCCAACATTGCACTTGCCTATGGCAAGCGCGTTTTGTTTAAAGACGTCCATATCAAGTTCACTCCCGGTAACTGCTACGGCCTTATCGGCGCCAACGGCTCCGGAAAATCGACTTTCCTGAGGATCCTGTCAGGGGAGAACGAAACCGACAAAGGGACCGTGAGCGTAGGACCCGGCGAACGCATTGCCGTCCTGAAGCAGGACCATTTTGCCTTTGATGAGGAAACCGTTATCAACACGGTATTCATGGGGCACGATCGGCTCCATACCGTCGTGATGGAACGAAACGCCATCTACTCCAAGGCGGATTTCAGCGAAGCGGACGGCATCCGATCCGGTGAACTGGAAGCGGAGTTCGCCGAGATGAATGGCTACGAGGCCGAGTCCCAGGCAGCGGTTCTCCTTAACGGCCTGGGCATTCCGGAAGAGATGCGCCACCTGAAAATGAAAGAACTGGAAGGGGGAGACAAAGTCCGCGTGCTTCTCGCCCAGGCCCTCTTCGGCAACCCCGATGTCCTGCTCCTTGACGAACCCACCAACCACCTGGATCACAAGTCCATCGCCTGGCTGGAAGATTTTCTGGCCCGTTTTAAGAATACCGTGGTCGTGGTATCCCACGACCGACACTTCCTCAACCAGGTCTGTACCCACATTGCCGATATCGACTACGGCAAGATCCAGGTTTTCGTGGGCAACTACGACTTCTGGTGCCAGGCGAGCCAACTGATTCAGAGGCAGAAACAGAACCAGAACAAAAAAACCACGGAAAAGGCCAAAGAGTTGACCGCGTTTATCCAGCGCTTCAGCTCCAACGCCTCCAAAGCCAAACAGGCCACTTCCCGGAAAAAACTTCTGGAAAAGATTACCCTGGATGATATGCCGGTTTCGTCGCGAAAATATCCCTGGATCGTTTTCAAACCGGAACGCCCCTGCGGGAACGTGATCCTGGAAATCGAAAATCTCACCAAAACCATTAATGGGGAGAAGGTTCTCAACAACTTGAGTTTGGTGCTGAACAGTGGGGATAAGGTCGCCTTTGTCGGTGACAACAGCCTTGCCAAAACCACGCTGTTCCAGATCCTGGCAGGGGAGATGAAGCCGGATTCCGGCAGCTTTCGATGGGGCCAGACCGTCACCACCTCGTATTTCTCCAAGGAGAACAGCCGGTTCTTCGAGACCGAGATGTCCCTGATCCAATGGCTGCTGCAGTACGCTCCGGATGAGGGGGTTAGCTTTGCCCGCGGGTTCCTTGGCCGCATGCTCTTTTCCGGAGAAGAGGCCATGAAAAGCACCAGGGTTCTCTCCGGCGGGGAAAAAGTGCGCTGCATGCTCTCCCGCATGATGCTGACAGGCTCCAATGTGCTTCTGCTGGATGAGCCCACAAACCACCTGGATCTGGAAGCCATCACCTCCCTCAACGAAGGACTCATGGACTTCCCCGAGGTGATTCTCTTCACTTCCCACGACCGCCAGTTCGTCTCAACCGTGGCTAACCGTATCGTCGAACTAACGCCGGAAGGTTCCATTACCCGACGCATGAACTATAACGACTATCTGGCATGCGCTGTCGTGACCAAAGAGAGGGAAGCTCATCACATTGCGGGGGAAAGCGCCCTGGCATTCTGATCAGGGAGTGCCGCATCTGGCATCTTGACCAAATTCTCACTTTTTGAAAGTGAGAAATGAAGGCCTGTTGTGTTACTCGGCCTGAAGTTTTCTTCATCCTCATGGAACGATGCGGAAGCGGTCGCTCCACGCCAACCGGTCTTCACCTCCGGGCGGGCCTGATACGATGAGCTGAAATACTTGGGCTGAGGCGTCATCGACAGACAGATCCTCTGGAACAGGCAGCAGGAAAGTACCACCGGCAACCTGATAATGGGCGTTCAGCCCTCCAAACAACGGTTGCAGCAGCCAGACATCCAAGGGGCCATCAGGCACGCGGCCACTTTCATAGGTAACCCTGACAAGGATGGTTCCTCCCATGCGGAAGGTATCCCCCCACCTGGGACTGGTGACCACATATCCATCATTCTGGGCGAATACCTCGGTGCGAAAAACAGCGCTTTGTCCAGTCAACTGCCGGCAGCGGGGGGGGCAGTCCGGCTCCAGGACGATAGCAGATACGCTGACCCTTACCTCCTCACAATTGGGGAAGGTGTTTGGCACCTGGAACCGAAAGCGGCCGTCACGGTGAGTGGCCTGGCCCATCGCCAGCCTGTCGTCTTCGTCGGCCCCATAGTACAGGCGAGGATCATAGCACAGCAGCCCCCATTCAATCGAACTGTTCAGCGGATAGCCAGGCGATTCAACAACGACATCGGCCCACTCGTTGCGGTGGTACACCGCACCGGCCGCAGGGGCGCTGATCTCAAGGGGGCCATCACGAGTAGGCCGGCGAATATCAAACTCCCGGGTGATGAAGATGCCGTCTTCGGGGGTGACAACACCAATGGCGTAACCGCCAGCCGCCAGCCCTTCCGGAAGGGTGGCCTGCAGAGCGCCGCTCAATCCACCATCATCCCTGGCCTCCAGCACCGCCTCTGCCGGGATCAACCGTTCCGACAGCGGTTCCCCGTGTCCCCTTTCCATGGGAAGGACAAAGACGGGTAGATCCGTATCCCCCACCCTCCCCGCGAAAGGCGTGCACCCGCATAGACGATACAGCACCCGCACCCGTTCTCCCGCTGTGCGGAGGGGTCGATAGATATCGGCGGACACGCGGCGTCTTTCACCGCCCTCGCAGGGAGCCAGCATGGTGAAGGTCTCGCTGCGACCGGTAAGCCTGTCCTTCACCGCAGTGATGACATAGTCGCTGCCCGTAGGATAATTCTCTCCCCTGGGAAGGAACCAGTTGAATACCCGGATAACCCCGAATGTATCCTCCTCTTCGGGTCTCGGCCGGGCTTCCGGGGTTTCCTCATCGGAGACGGCCGTCCGTTCCTCCGCATCGATCTCCGCCGGTTCCGGAGGTTCGTATTGATGCCACCCCTGGTGCACGACTTCGGGTTCCTCGGTCCGCCTGAAAGCGAAAGCAACGAGGCCGCTTCCGGTGGGCTTGATGATGCGGTACCGTATGCGGATCCAACCGCCCCATTGATGCAGCTCTCCCGCTCTCGGTGAAAGGATCTCGATGGGCAGCGATGTTTCCTCCCGGCTTTCGCCCGAGCGGGTGATAACGAGGTCGGTCTTCTTTTCGTGCTGCATGCCGTTATCCATTTGGTTTGCCACGATTCCTTCAATGGCGGGAACATGGATGACGGGCAGTTTTGCCGCTGCTTCCATATTGATGGGTGTCCGGATGCCTGCCTTTTTGACGACATCCGGATTAAATGCCCGTATCTCCTGTTTGGTAACCGGGGCGGGTGAGACTCCCGCCGTTGGATTCTGCGGTTTGCGGATCGGCCGGGGTGTCGGAACCTGTCCGGGAGGATTGGATTCCCCGACAGGCGCAACAGCTTTGACGCCGCCTGGATTGCTTTTATCCGCCACGTTCCGCGGCAGGGTCCCCCGCCACGGTTTGCCGCTACCGCTGCCGACGCCTTCTATCGTTATGGTAAGCTGGGTGGCGGTGGGTATCTCTTTACCGGTGTTGAAAGGGGTGCCGTTACGGAAATGGTCTTTGGACGGATTGACTTTTATCAGGGGCCAATGCCACCGGATCGCGCTGCCGGGAGAAGAAACCACCAGTCGGCCTGTGAGGTAGGCCCTGTCCGATAGTTTGCCGGTGCCGTCGTTTTGCACGACAACCATCAGTGTGCGCTCCTTCGGGTGCAGATAGGCGTCTTTGACCTGAAGAAGCAATCCGGCAGGTAAAAGCAACCGAGGCTTTTGCGAAGGTTTATCGATTGTTGGTTTTTCGATTTGTGACGGCTGGGACCCGATCTCAAGGGCAGTCACGGTGCCGGGCTTTTCGGTGGCGCCCGCAGGGTTGGC
>CAZKYZ010000337.1:0-4529 GCA_964557055.1 uncultured Desulfobacterales bacterium | reverse complement strand
TATATTTTCAGCCATTTTATCTCTCTTCGCCATGCTTTTTATGCAACGATAAGGTCAATTGGGGTAATCCAAGCCATGATCGATGTTTGCCATCTTACTTTCGGGTTCGGGAAACAAGCTCCCCTTTTTGAGGACTTCAGCGTATCCATCGGAAAAGGAGAAACCTGGTCGATTATCGGTCCGTCCGGGTGCGGAAAAACATCACTTCTCTGCCTGCTGGCCGGGCTGCGGTTTCCGATTTCCGGGGAGATCCTCATCGATGGAACTACCCTGACGCGTCCCCGGCCTGCCACAGGTCTGGTCCTGCAGGATCATGGACTGCTCCCCTGGGCGACGGTTCACCGAAACGTGGCGCTGGGCTTAACCATCCGCAGCTTTTACGGTGCCGATGGGCGGCATGCTCCCATCGCAAATGTGCCGGATTCAAAAACGTCTGACGACAGGGTGACATACTGGATTAAACGTCTGGGGATAGACGAACAATCCGCCAGCTATCCGGCCGGCCTTTCGGGCGGTCAGCGGCAGCGAACGGCGATCGCCCGCACCATGGTTCTGGAGCCGGATTTGCTCCTGCTGGACGAACCCTTTTCCGCTTTGGACGCTCCCACCAGGGAAGATATGCAAAAACTCATGAAGGATCTTCAGCGCGAAAGCGGGCATACGCGTATACTGGTGACGCATGATATCGAGGTGGCGGTAAGCATGGGTGACCAAATCATGATTCTGCAAAAAGGATGCAATACCCGGCCGGAAATCGTTGCAAACGGATTTGCCGGTACCGGCGAAGCGCCTTTCGGTGAAGGCTTTCGGAAAATCTGTGCGGAACTCCGACGTAAGCTGGGAAATCGGTTATGAAGCGCGGTGGAAATCTGGCCACGAGTCTCACAGGACTCCTGATGTTTTTAATCCTGTGGCAGATATTGGCCTGGATCATCAACAGGCCCATCATACCGTCACCGGTGGTGGTGTTACCGGTTTTTGTCCGACTCCTTCCGGGAGACCTTGGAATCCATTTGATGGCCAGCGCCGCCAGGGTAGTGGCCGCGATACTGGTGGCCGTAGCGACAGCTGTGCCGGCCGGGCTTTTGCTGGGACAGATGCCCGCCGTAAACCGGATATTCGCTCCCTTGATCGCCATTACTTATCCGATCCCGAAAATTGTTTTCTTGCCGGTTATCTATGTTTTGATGGGAATTACCGACATATCAAAGGTGTTTCTGATCGCCCTGATTATTTTTTTTCAGATACTTGTTGTGGTCCGAGACAAAGCGGCCAATCTGCAGCCCGAACTGATCATGTCCGTCCGTTCTCTGGGCGCTGGACGACGCGCCCTTTTTCGCTATGTTTACCTGCCGGCTTCGATACCGGCGGTGCTGACGGCGCTGCGCGTCTCCACCGGCACGGCTGTTGCCGTTCTCTTTATTGCGGAGCAGTCGTTGACAACCTGGGGGCTGGGCTATTACATCGTCGTAGAGACTTATCAGGTGCTGCGCTACGTGGAAATGTATGCCGGCATACTGGCGATGGGCATGCTGGGTGTCGTCCTGTATGCTCTAATTTATGGTATTGAAAGGAGGGTGACACGGTATCGAGAAACTGACTAGTGTCCGTCCACAAACGGCATCTTTTGGCCCGGAACTGCGTTTTCGCTCTTTTGCAATCCTCGATATAGCTCGCTATACCTCCGGTTTCAAAATCGCTCAGGCCTTGCTCCGAACCAAAACCTACCATTTGTGGACGGACACTTATGACATCTTTTGGCCCGGAACTGCGTTTTCGTTTTTTTTTATACTACCATAAGGCAAACATGGCATCCATACCCCTGTCCCACTGGATTCTGGCCGCAAGGCCCAAAACACTGCCCGCTGCAGTGGCACCCGTAATTATTGGCAGTTCCTGTGCGTACGCCGACTCCGGGTTTTCTTTTCTGCCGGCCATGGCGGCAATGATCGGAGCCCTGCTGCTTCAGATCGGTGTCAACCTGGCCAATGACTATTTCGATTTTAAAAGGGGCATCGATACTGTCGATCGCCTCGGGCCGGCGCGGGTCACCCAACAGGGGCTGATACCGCCGCATACGGTAAAAAATGCTATGATACTGGTCCTGCTGCTGTCCGTGCTTGTGGGGCTTTATCTTATTGCCCGGGGCGGATGGCCGCTGATTATTATCGGAATCGCCTCTATTTTATCCGCTCTATCATATTCCGGCGGGCCATGGCCGCTGGCGTCCCACGGCCTTGGGGATTTGTTCGTTTTTGTTTTTTTCGGCCCCGTGGCTGTTTGTGGCACCTACTATGTTCAGGTGCTGAACCTGTCTTTAGGGCCATTTCTGTATGCGGTTTCCATGGGGTTTCTGATCACCGCCATTCTGGTGGTCAACAACCTTCGGGATATTCATACCGATAAAAAATCCGGTAAAAATACCCTCGCCGTTCGTCTGGGTCAACGGGGCAGTGTCGTGGAATATCATCTGTTGGTCATCGGCGCTTTTACCGTTCCCATGGCAATGGTCGCCGCAAAAATGGCTTCCGCCTGGGTTTTGCTAGTGGCTGTATCCCTTCCCACAGCCATCGGTCAGATGCGGGCTGTACACGGCAAAAGAGGCGCTGACCTGAACCCGGTGCTGGCTGGAACCGCAAAGGTCGCCCTTTGGTTCGGCATTTTGCTATCCATCGGCCTAATCCTTTCCTGAATACTGCATTTATTGCTGGTCATTCTCAACCACAAAGATTATAGCCCTAAAAAAACATCTGCACCTGCAATAACGGTTATCTTTTTAAAACCGCAACAAAAAAATTGATGTCCAGCTGACCTTGTGATATTTTGAATCAATGCAACGGCATTCGTCAATAATGCCGCAACCACACGGATAATGCATATTCAGATGAAGACTGCCGACAACGTCCAGACCCCGGAGATGGGAAATACCCGCCACGGTATTGCTGTGGAAAGGATTATCCAATGGACCGCCTTACAGGAAAAACTCCTTTGTGCCGGTGGTTTGGAAGAAAAATCCGCCATGGTTTCCCGGGGAGTCGTGGAAATCCTGAAAACGGATTTTGCGGGAATCTGGATCGTACGGGACGGGGATCGGTGTCAGTCAGGATGTCCGCACAGAGCGGAAGAAAACTGCCGAGACAAAAAGCGTTGTCTCCATCTTATCGGCAGTTCGGGATGTACTACCGGCAGCCATGAAGTTTTCGAGCGAATACCCCTGGGTTTCTGCAGAATCGGCAAAGTCGCATCCGGAGAAATCCCGGGTTTTCGAACCAATGATATTCAACGTGAACCGGAAATGTGTGTCCCCGCATGGGCTGCAGAGCAAAATCTGAGAGCATATGCCGGATACCGCCTGCTGTCTCTGGAAGGCCTCCCAAACGGCGTGCTGGCCACTTTCAGTAGACATGAAATTTCGAAGGATCAAGAGCTGACGCTGAATGCCATGGCGGCAGCAACTTCCCACTTCGTCCAGACAGAACATGCCCTGCAAATGATAAACAAACCAAGTAAAGAGCCGGCGGTGCAGGTCGGGCAGCATGAAAAAGAGATCCAAAGGGTTAATCGGAAACCGCAGACGGAGATTGAGAAAAGACAAAAAAACGAGGCGGAACTGCTACAATGGTCCCAGATTTTCAACCATGCCTCTATTGGAATCATCACCAGTACCATCGACGGTTATCACGTGGACAAGGCCAACCCTGCTTTTGCGGAAATGCACGGGTATGTTGTAGATGAACTAAAAGGCATGCCCCTGCTGAATTTTATCGCTCCCAAATACCGGGATAAAATTCCGGCGATTGTTAAAAAAGCCCGCAAAATAAAGAAGATTGAAGTCGAGATTGAAGGTTGCCGAAAAGACGGGAGCACTTTTCCAATAATGGGCAGTGTCACTGATGTAAATGATGATAAGGGCCGATTCAAGTACCGCATCATCAGCGGACAGGACATGTCGGAACGGCAGGAGGCTGTTCGTCGGCATCGCCGACTCGAAGACCGGGTGTTCCGGGTGCAAAAGATGGAATCTCTCGGAACCCTTGCCAGTGGTATTGCTCATGATTTCAATAATATTCTGGCGATTATCATGATCCAAAACGAGCTTGCCCAACGGAAGTTGACCACGGGTAGGCCATTGAGTAGCCACCTCGAGAAAATTCTGCAGGCAAGCGAACGTGCCAAGAAACTGGTTCAGCAGATTCTCTCTTTCAGCCGGCGGATCAATCTGGATCAGGAGCCGGTCTGGATCGATCTGATCGTCAAAGAGTCGTTGAAACTCTTACGGGCCTCCCTGCCGTCGACGATCGATATTCGCAGTCAGATCGAATCCGAAATCGACGCTGTTCTGTGCGATCCTACCCAGATACACCAGATAATCATGAACTTGTGTACCAATGCCGGGTATGCCATGCGTGACAAATCCAACGGGATTCTGGAAGTCTGCCTTAAGGATACGACACTGGATCAGAAAGGGATGGATTTCTTCCCGGACCTGAAACCGGGAAAGTGTGTTCAACTTATCGTCAGAGACAATG
>CAZKYZ010000336.1:0-4536 GCA_964557055.1 uncultured Desulfobacterales bacterium | reverse complement strand
GGTCAATACCGATATGCGCAGACAGCACCGTCACATGGCCGGGGGCTTCCGCCGGTTCTGAAGTAAGCGCTGCGATGCGAAGCAGTGCCGCAGGGGAAGACGAAACCGACCAAAAACCTGGGAAATGATTTCACGATTAATATGGCCGAACACCCTGCAATCTTCGGATAGGCGGCCGGCCTGCTCAATTGATTCTGTCAAGCGACTGTGGTACATTGCGGCCACCCGAAACGAAAAACCAGCCCGGAGGGGTATGCCTGGATTCAATCAAACGAAAGCATGATGATTCCGGGTGGGAGGGCTCAGCAGACGGCCCTTTTGAAAAAAGAGCGGTCCGGCTGCCGGAGAAAAAGGCAGGCGGGCAATTTATAAAGTTTAGAAGTTACCGGCAAATATTTTTGGCCCGATTTTTTTACCGGATGAACGATTACAGGCGGCAATGTGAAAAAGCGGAAACGAACCCCTGGATACCTGATTTTCTACATTCTGTTCCTGCCGGACACCTGGCGGATACTGATCGGACTTGCGGTAGCTTATTGCCTGGCTCCTTTTGTGGTGTATGCGGACATGGCAGCCGGTGGCAAAGCCATGCTTTTTATCATGATTGCCACCATTGGATATGCCGCTTCCGGTTTGGCCGCCGGTTGGATCACCCGTGCTTTAAAACGGGTGCTTCTGGGTGACAAACAATCGTGATGCCTGGAAGTGGTTTGCGGCCATCTGTCCTGCTCTGCCGGAAACAGTTTTACTTGGAGGCGGAAAAGGGATCGTTTGGATTCGGCCAAGATCGATCAGGAAAATTTTTTATCTATCATGATTTTGAGAATGGTGCGGTCTGTTTCGATCATGCCGACAGTGGCCAGGGTGCCGATATTTCTCATGGTCTGCTCCGAAGACGATCCAACGATACCATCGGTGGGCATAACCGTGATACCCTGAAGAGAGAAAAGGGCCGCTTGAACGGCTGTTCCTGCGGCAGTGGCCAGCTTGAGGGCGCATCCGGCTTTGGCGCCGTCGCAAATTACGCCGGCCAGGTCTTCGATAATGTTTTTGACAGCACCGGAGATATGGTGGGTGCCGCCTCCCAGGAGATAGGTGATGCCTGCGGCTGCGCCGGCTCCGGCGGCAATGGAGCAGCCGCAAACAGCCGAAAGCCGACCTGTCTGGGCTTTGACGTAGGCGGTAATGATATGGGAAAAACCGATGGCTTTAAGCACCGTCTGATAGTCTACATCGATGAAATCACGAACAGCCTGTATGGGTAGAATGGCGGTCAGCCCATGGTTCCCGCTGCCGGCGGAGCTCATGGCCGGCAGTTTGGCGCCTGACATGCGGGCATCTGCCGCGGCGGAGGTCAGAATCCTGGCAGCCAGGATCATGTCCCTGCTGATCAGTTTCTGGATCGCCAGGCGTTCCAATGTTTTGCCCACCCCGAGCCCGGAATCGTGTTTCAATCCGTATTCGGCCAGCCGCATGTTCAACGTAAGGCCCTCTTCGATAAAGGCCAGGTCGTCCTTATCGAACTGGTCGATGAGTTCGACCATTTCATCCATGGAAAGCTTTTTCAGCCAATTTTCCAACGAACCCAATTTGCTGCTGCCGTCCTTTCTTTCTTCGGCAATCAGCGGGCTGTCGGTTATTTTGATTCCGTTAAGGGTGATGGACTCGATATTGTCGTGCATCTCCCGAATGATCGAAACGGCTTTGTTTTTGCCGCTTTGAATCATGGTCTCTATGTAGATTCCCCGTTGATCTTCCAGGAGGTGGACTGCCGTTTTGCCGTCTTTTATAAATCGAATTGCCTTTTGGACAGTGTCTTCATCCAGGGAGTCCAGGACCTCCATGCTTCGTTGCGGATCGCCGCCGAAGGCTCCGAGGGCAGCTGCCAGATCAAGGCCGGAAAGGCCGCCGGTACCCGGGATGGTAGCGGCCAGACCGTTTTTATAAATATTGGGGTCTACCTGTAGCTCTATACGGTCAATCATAGCGCCCTTTAAAACAGCTGCCGCCGCTGCCGCTCCCAGGGCGATGGCCACCGGTTCCGTGCATCCGAGAGCCGGTGCAACCTCTATTTTGAGTATATCTTTGGCCGTAAATCGGTTGTCCATCTTCCCACTCCGCGATATTGGTCTAAAAGGGATTGATTTGCCGCAGGCAACAATAGTATGTTGGCGGGGCATTTTTGGCTTGATTTCATAAAAAGAACCCTACAGCAAAATGTGGCAGCTGTATAGGCTTCTTTGCCGCTTTTTTTTACTGAAAAGGTTGTCAATAACGGTACTGTGACCTCATCTGCAACCCCCAAAAAGACACCCACGGGACACGCACCGGTTTTGAACAGTGTTCGCGTGCTGGGATGCCTGTGCGTCTTCGGATCCGCTTTCTGTTTTTATTTGGCCACAGTGATCATCCGCTGGTCCCAGGCGTCGGTGAAGATCGACCCCGCCTTTTTTGTGTTTGCACGGTTCCTTTTGGGGTTTGTGGTTGTGACTGTCTCCATGATGATTATGGGGACACACCTGAAACCCGTTCGCTACCACCTGTTGTTCGGACGTACCATTGCCAACTGCATCGCCGTTTTTTGCTTTTTTAAAGCAGTCTCACTAACAACAGTAGCGGAGGCCAATATCCTCAACATGACCTACCCGCTTTTTATTGCTGTTTTGTCCTGGTTTTTTTTTCGAGACCAGCGCGATGCCGCTGCAATGATTCTGGTTGTTGTCGCTTTTGCCGGTGTTTGGCTGGTTTTGTCACCAACCGGGATCGGGTTGAACAAAAACAATTTGTGGGGCCTCGCTTCCGGCATAACGGCTTCAGCAGCCATTCTTTATTTGAATGCCAGTCGAAAATACCACGACACTCAGACTATTCTGTTTTTTATGTTCGGGCCAGGGGCGGCCGTGATGGGTCTTTTTTTTTACAAACATTTTTTTATCCCCAACGGGACGGAGATGTTCTATCTTCTGCTGTGTGCCGCGGCCGGGATCAGTGGCCAGTATCTGCTGACCCTCGGTTTTCGATATGTCACTGCAGTGGAAGGCAGTATTATTTCTTCTACCCGAATCCTGCTGGCCGCCCTGATGGGTTCGTTTTTGGTGGGCGAGGCGCCCCTGGAAATTTCGGGATGGATCGGCGCGCTGTTAATATTCGGTGCCAATGTCTATCTGACTGCAAGAAAAAATACTGTGCCGCTGGAGTACCCAAAGTGAGTAGAAGCCATCTCAAAAAAGTCTTTTGGCCCAATATCTTCGTTGGCCGCTTGTTTCAACTCCTCGAAATACAGCAGTATTCCTCCGGGTTAAAACGCGCGTCCGCCTCGATCTTGAACCAAAATCCGCTTTTTGAGACGGCTTCTAGAAGCTATTTCAAAAAAGTCTTTTGGCCCAATATCTTTGTTGGGCGCCTGTTTCAACTCCTCGAAATACAGCAGTATTTACCACAACAGGCACTGGCTTCGCTGGCGCCTCCGGATGGAAACTCGCGTCCGCCTTAATCTTAGACCAAAATCCTATTTTTGAGACGGCTTCTAGAACCTATTGCTGAATTTCCGAACCAACAAGCAAAGGATACAAAAATGGAAAATGACCGCGACAAACAAAACTGTTTGAAGAATCTTTTGGCGATGATCCTGATCGATGGAGAAGTCGCCAGGCGGGAAATGGAATTCCTGAAAAATGCGGCCGAAAAGCTGGAGATCGCGGTTGCGGATTGGAACCAGCTGGTTCGTCTGGTGCAGGGTGAAGGCACACCGGTTTATCCGATCGAAGACCGGACCTTTGCTGTCAAGGTGCTGAAAGCGCTTATTGTGATGGCCCGGAAGGACGATCGGGTGGAGGACGCCGAGAAACGGCTGCTGCTTGTATTTTCCAAATCCATCGGGATTTCCAGGGCCGAGTTGAAAGAGGCTTTAGCCCTCAGTGCTGATGATGGTTTGTTTGATTCGCCTGAAAGAGCGGATACCACCTTTCTGGTAATTACCACCGATTTCGAGAAAATAGACGATTTTGTCAAGACCGTCGAGGGTAGCGGGGTCGGTGTAAAGCTGGTTGAATATAAAGATGCCCTGCATGGGGATGCCTTAAAGGGGTTGACGGTAGTTTGTCTGCACGGAGCGATCGATCAGGAAACGACGGTAAAACGATGCAATAATCTCCTTCATAAAAACAAGGATCTTTTCATCGTTCCAATCCTGGGGCGCTATCAGGGGAACTATGTCAAATACCTGCATGAAATCGGTATAAAGCGATGTTTTGTAGAACCGGTATTCCCCATCGATGTTGCCAATATTTTGAAGGATGCCCGGCAGTAAACGAATGGATGCGACAGTGGTCTTGCACTACGCCACAATCTGTGTGATAACAGTGCTCAGCTATCAGCGGCCTTTTCGATTTTTTCAAATTGTTTTGATAGTGTCCGTCCACAAATGGTAGATTTTGGTTTGGAGCAAGGCCTGAGCGATTTTGAAACCGGAGGCATAGCGGGCTATGTTGAATAAATCCTGACTGGCTACGCCATTACTCCAAAAGAGCGAAAACG
>CAZKYZ010000335.1:0-4563 GCA_964557055.1 uncultured Desulfobacterales bacterium | reverse complement strand
CATTACCAAAACCCACAGTGTCATTGCACATGTGGGTGACAGCCGGATATACCGCCTGCGAAAAAACCATTTAACCTGTTTGACGACAGATCATACGTTTGTGCAGGACATGATTTTTGAAGGCGATGTTGATCCCGGAAAAGCACACTTGCATCCCTTGCGTCATATGCTAACAAGAGCAGTGGGTACCGGGGAGCCACTGGCGCTGGTAGACGGTCGTATTAACCCTTTAAAAACAAAAGATTGCTTTCTTTTGTGTACCGATGGGTTATATAATGTATTAACCGACACGTGCCTCCTTGATCATTTGTCCAGCCACTCAACCGCTACTGAGACTGCCGCGAAACTGGTAAAACGGGCCCTTCAAAACGGAGCCCGTGACAATATTACTGCAGTTGTCATCAAACTGGAACCATACGACCTGAAACCATACGATAAGGTTTTCCCGACAAAAGGCAAAAGAGAATAACCATGAATTCAGAGATAAAAACACCTGATAGTACACTGTTTGACACCGGCAATGTGCTCGACAACAAATGGGTTCTCATAGAACGCGTCGGAAAAGGTGGTATGGGGGAAGTGTTTCACGCACACCAGCTCAACCTCAAACGTGATGTTGCCATTAAGGTGATCTCCGCAGAAATCTTACAGGATTCGGAGGAAAATCCCGATGAGGTCGCCAGTGCCAGGGAACGCCTGCAAAGAGAAGTTCAAACCATGGCACAGGTGCGCCATCCCAACGTTTTGCAAATTTATGATTATGGAAAGATTCAAGTTCAGTCGAAGGGTCATTCCCAACAAGCACAATATATCGCCATGGAGTATGTTCCCGGGAATACATTCCGATACACCATGTCTGAGGAAGGATTCGACGATGAAACCGAACTGCTTGTTGACTGGCTCCAGCAATATTTTTTGCCCGTTCTGGATGGACTCGAAGCGGTGCACTCTCACGATATCGTTCATCGGGATATAAAACCGGAAAACATACTTATGGATGGCGAAACCCCTAAAATTGCCGACTTTGGCCTGGCAAGATCTCCAAGACTGAAGGCGGTTTCCAACTCCTGGGATGTGAAGGGTACCATGCCCTACATGGCACCGGAACAGTTTGCAGAATTTCGCAGGGCCAATTTTTCTGCCGATATCTACTCCCTTGGGAAAATACTTTACGAAGCCATCAGCGGTAAACTTGATCCGAAAATGGTGCCTTTCAAATCAGCCGCCCTAAAAAATCCCGAGACGAATTTACTCAAAACCATGGATGGAATTATTCGCAAAGCCACCGATGAAAATCATCACAGGCGTTACCAGACCGTATCCGAACTGCGGCAGGCCATTCTGCATGCTTTAAAATCCATGCGCGAAGTTGAAAACCGACCGCAACAACCTGGAGCAGCCCCTGTCTATATCCGGTGGCTGTGGGTCGGTATTGTAGCCGTTTTATTCGCTTTGGGAGGTATGGCCGCCTATCATTGGTTTGACGACAGCCCTGAAAAGACGATTCCCGAAATCACAAAGACTCCGGAAGCGGCCCAGGATATTGACGCGTCAAATCCAGGGGAATTAGCACAAACAAAACTAACTGCCGACGGGCGTGAGATGAGGCTGGTAACTGATCCGGAGAAAAGCCTTGAATTTTACACAGACAAATCACTCATTACCTATCATCATTACGTAGCGTTTCTTAATGCGGTTGGTGACAAAATAGAGGTCGTCGACGGTGTCGTCAGAGAAAAAGAGAACATCTGGATTTACCTGGGTGACGGAAACACAGCATCGGATCAGATTGTTTATCAGCAGTCACGCTTTAACCTCAGGCAGGCGGAATGGGCTCCGAAACCGGTAATACGGGTTACCTGGCTGGGGGCAACAGCCTATGCCCGCTATTATGGAAAGCGCCTGCCTTCCTATTCGGAGTGGCAGTTCTTGATCCAACAATTTCCCGTTGTTTCCGAACCAAAAAATTTATCTTTGAATACTTTAAATGAATCAGCACATTCTCACATGACGGATATTGTTTTGAATGAAAATGGTAAACAGCCACAACACGATAAACAGGCTGTCGTGAAAGAATGGTTAGCCTCGCAATCAGATTCATCCATCGATAGCCGAGTCGTCGAATGGTCGTTCGATGGCAACCAGCAGAATGTAACAAAACGGTATCCATGGGAAGGTTTTTATGATGTGGGATTTCGGACGGTGATGGATATCCATGATGGAACTTAGACAATGCGAAAGGAAATCGAGGGAATGCTCGGAAATCAAAAAACGATTGCATGGCTGCCTGTTTTGCTCGTTCTGATGAGTGTGACCCCCTCTGGGGTGTGCGCCGAAACAGTGGATTACGAACTCACCATCGCCCAGGAAGAAATCTCAATTGAGGATGCAACGGCCGAAGGCATGACCATCAACGGCGGCATTCCCGGACCGACCTTACGGTTTACAGAGGGTGACACGGCCCGCATTCAGGTTCACAACCGTATGTCCGTCGCGACCTCGATTCACTGGCACGGTTTATTGATTCCGCCCGACATGGATGGCGTACCGTACATCAGTTTTGTTCCCATCCAGCCCGGGGCAACGTTTACCTACGAATTTCCCATCCGCCAGAGCGGGACCTACTGGTACCACTCCCACTCGGGCCTGCAGGAGCAGCGCGGGCTCTACGGTTCCATCGTTATCGAACCCCGACATCAGCACCGCCATGTGGACAGTGATCACGTGATCCTCTTGTCCGACTGGACCACGGAAAACCCAGGCGAGGTGTTGCGGACACTTAAACGGGGAAGCGAGTGGTACGCCGTTGCAAAGGGCAGCAGCCAGAGCATTCTGGGGGCGGCTCGTGCTGGCATGCTTGGCAACTACTTCAATCGCGAACTCCAGCGAATGCCGGCCATGGACATTGCCGATGTCGCCTATGATTATTTCCTGGCCAACGGCCGGCCCCAAACCGATATTGAGGCGGCCGGCGGAGAACGGGTGCGCCTGCGAATTATCAACGGATCCGCCACCACTTATTTTCATCTCGAATTTGCGGGCGGACCCATGGAGATTGTTTCCGCCGATGGTCAGGAAGTACATCCTGTGGAACAGCAGCGCTTTTTGATCGGTGTCGCCGAAACCTACGATGTGCTGGTAACCATTCCTCACAGCGGCACCTACGAGTTCAGAGCCACGGCCCATGACGCCTCCGGTTATGCTTCCGTGTGGCTTGGCACGGGCCAACGTTTCTTGGCACCCGACGTCCCCAAGCCCAATTTGTATCAAAGTATGAACCAGGGGGGGCAATCCTCGGTTTTTGCGCTCACACCGGATGGCGCCATGGGCATGCCTGATGACCAGGTCGCATCCGGCAGGTTCGACCGACCCGGGATGATGGGCATGACGGGTATGGATATGGGGCAGAAAATGGACCATGGCGGGCATTCGACCCCGGCTGGCAGCGATATGCCTGGGCACGGAGACCATCAGGGAGCGCCTGCCGAGATGCCCGACACGCATACGATGCCTGAATCGCATACGATGAAAATAGAAACTCCGCGGCACGCAGCAGATGCCGCTTCCGGGGATCGCGCTAAAGCTCAGAGTGGGAAAAAATTCGGAAAAGAATTCCACCCTTTTGCATCGGATGTTTCCTCCGTGCCAAATCTGGCAGCGGACGGTATGGATGCAGGGCGGCCCTGGCCGCCCTATGCAAAACTGCGGGCATTGGAGCCGACCGTGTTTGATGTAGACAAACCGATTCGGGAAATCCGGCTGACCCTGGATGGGGACATGCGGCGGTACGTGTGGTTTCTGAACAACAAACCGCTTTCCGAAAGCGACATCATTACCATCCGGGCAGGTGAGGTCGTCCGTTTTATCATGATCAACCGCACCATGATGCATCACCCCATGCATCTGCACGGCCATTTCTTCCGCGTAATCAACAGCCAGGGAAATCACGCCCCGCTCAAACATACGGTTGATGTGGCGCCCATGTCCACCACGGTTATCGAATTTTCCGCCGATGAATTCGGCGACTGGTTTTTTCACTGTCACCTGCTCTATCACATGAAAAGTGGCATGGCCCGGGTTGTCCACTACGACGGGTACGACCCGGCTCCGGAGGTCTCGGCCGGCCGCGCAAATCTTTTCGGGGAATCCTGGTATTTTAATGCGCAGGCCGACATACTCAGCAACATGACCGAAGGCGTTCTGGAGCTGTCGGACACGCGCAATATGTTCAAAGCGTATTGGGAAGTCGGGTGGCAGGAGGTCGATAAAACCGAATGGGAAGGCATTGTTACCTACGACCGGTATCTGAACCGGTTCGGCAGTATATTTATCGGTGCCGACCTGCTCGGGGAAGAAAGCAAAACCGAGGATATCCGCGGCGTGCTCGGTTTTCGCTATCTGCTGCCGCTGAATTTCGAATCCATGGTCTGGGTGAATACGGAAGGCGGGGCAAGGTTAGCGCTCGGAAAAGAATTTGCTTTGACACCGCGGCTCGCCCTGACAGGAGAGGTCCAATACGACACCCATGACCTATGGGAAGGCAAAGCGGGATTGTCCTATATC
>CAZKYZ010000334.1:0-4614 GCA_964557055.1 uncultured Desulfobacterales bacterium | reverse complement strand
TTGGAACGAACGCCCAACACAGAGATTGGGCCAAAAGACTTTTTTGAGATAGCTTCTATTCCTTTTCGTCATTTCCTCCGTTTCATTGAAAAAAAATTCCCCCTTTTCCATGCTATGCCGACTCTTGCCATTTTGTGCGCGAAAAAGCAACTCATATGATAAATTTAGAACATGCCGAAGCAGACACAACCATAACCGGTGATGTTGACGAATCCGAAGGCGTTAAAACAATTGACATTATGTAATATGAAACAGTCGGGGAATCGATTTTGATGGACTCGTAAAAAATCGGATTTCTCTCTTTTCTGTAATCCCGGCGGAGGCCGGGATCCAGTGATTTCAAGCATTTCTCGATGCCGGATCAAGTCCGGCATGACGGTCGGAGGACTTTTTACGGTTTCATCGATTTTAACATAACCGTAATTTGTTTTATCACCAACGGGCACATGAAGTTGTTTCCTGTCCGGAAACGGGGGTTTTTACCCAAGATCCTGGAAATCAAGCAGTTGTGCGGAAGCGTACCGGGGTGGGCCGCACAAGCAGTTGCGCAGATTGACACCGGTATCGGGAAAAAGACCCTTTATGGGTGAAAATTAGCTGTCTCCATTTTTGGAAAAAACCCCATCTTGGCCTCCGCCGCGGCTGAAATCGCTACCTGCCCATGCAGGCCGCCCGGTTTCATCGCGTAGTGTAATGAATTGGCCGCCGCTCTCCATGATCGTAACGGACAGATTGTTATTATAGACAAAACCGCTTACTTTGGCATTTTCGCCTTCTTTTACGGTAAACCCCTTGTAAGCCCTGTATTCTGCCGGCCCCATATGGATTTCAAAGACCCTGTCGCCTGTTTTCAGGCCCCATTCGTCATTTAGTTTCACGAAGACCCCCGTATGGGTTTCCAGCTTTCCCAGACGAACATAATCGCGGCCTTTCAGTTGTGATGTGCCGGCATAGACAATTCCGGAACCCAGTGTCTGTGGAGATGCATTTCGGCCAAAACCATCGCCGCTGCCCGCGCGTCGCTGCTGCCCGGAAGATTGACGCTGAAAATGATTCTGATCGATGCTGCCCGGTATTTGATTCTGATGCTGTCCATTCAGACTGTTTCTGCCATACCCGCTTCCCTGACCCGACAAAAACCCTGCGTTACCGCTTCTTTTCATGGTTTCTCTTAAATCTGTAATTGCGCTCAACGGCTGAACATTCCACAAAGTACCTATGAGAAGCAGTACGGTCATGGCAAACGCGCCTGCCAATTCTTTTTTAAGAGTAACGATCTGACGCATTTTATCCCAAAGAAAATGAGTCAACATCCGCCAGTTGAAATACAGATGTCCTGCTAGTATCAACAGCAATACCAGCGAAAAAACGATGTGAATCGATTCCCATTGCCCTTTGTTCAAACCCCAGACTGCCCAACTGGACCGCCTGGCAATGCTGCCTGCCGGTGAAAGGAAAAGAATGATCCCTGAAGCCGCATCCACGCAAAGCGCGCATAAAAGAAACAAGGTTACCATTCCCCGCAATCGTAAATATTTTTTCTTTGCCATTCCAGTTGCCTCCATTGGTTTGCATGTGTTGTTTTTTATCCAAGAGGAGCAACTAATATGCCACCAACCGAAAATTAAATTAACACATTGTTTTAACAGTGTATATTTTATTATAGCAGCAGGCGTTTCACAAAAAACAAGCGGTGAATGTGGTTTTTTTACCCATCAGCCCTTTTTACCTGTATAAAAAATACCCGCCACCTGTTTGAATTGGTCTTTTTAACCAACTTCGATACCCCAGCAGATGGCGGAATTGTCCGCATAAAACCGGCCGTTCCATTCGCTTGCGGAGAAGACCGTTCAGGTCGACATGATAAAAGGGATTTTACACCTTCGAGAACCATAATCTTGGGGTCTGCGATTTTTCTTTTGTTATGTTCTGTTGTTTCCTGATAAGGAGTGCCCATCCATAATTCGCTTTTAAATAAAGTGACGGGCGCCTGAGCTCGCTTTCACTTATGAAATGAGCACCATGCAGAACCTGCTGTTGTATATTGTAACCGTCGTTATCTGGGGCTCCACCTGGCTGGCCATCACCTTTCAACTCGGCACGGTGGATCCCATGGTGTCCGTAGTATACCGCTTTGCCCTGGCAGCCCTGATAATGTTCGCCATCTGCCGGGTCACCGGGCGCCCTCTGCGGTTTAACCGGCGGGCACATGGGATGCTGGCCCTGTTCGGTCTTTTGCTCTTTTCGATCAACTACTGGCTTGTTTACCTTGCCGAAACCTGCATTACCAGCGGCCTGGTAGCCGTAGTGTTTTCTACCCTCGTTTTTCTGAACGCCATCAACAGCCGCATCTTCATGGGCACACCGATCCGGCGACCGGTAATCGCCGGTGCGGTTGTCGGCCTTGGCGGAGTGGCGCTGATCTTTTGGCCGGAAATCTCTGCCATCGAGGTGTCCACCAGGACCGTATCCGGCCTCGTTTTAAGTTTTACCTCTGTGTTCCTGGCCTCGCTCGGCAATGTCACTTCGGCGCGCATCCAGAAGATGAAACTCCCGGTGCTGCAATCCAATGCCTTTGGAATGGCCTACGGTGCCATGATAATGGCGGTTGCCGTCCTGGTGTGCGGCAAGTCCTTCACCTTTTCCCTGACGACTCCCTATGTGGGGTCACTGGTCTTTCTGGCTGTTTTCGGTTCGGTGATCGCCTTCTGGGCCTATCTGACGCTGCTGGGAAGGATCGGGACAGCGGGGGCAGCCTACGCCATCATGCTGGTACCAGCAGTGGCCCTGGTTTTTTCAACCTTTTTTGAAGGCTACCAGTGGCACCCTCCTGCCCTGGCCGGACTCGCGATGGTCATGGCCGGTAACCTGCTGCTGCTGAAAAAACAGACCTGAACAGCAACATTTTTGCCGTCTTGTGAAAATAGAAATTCGTTTTGAACGAAATCTTTATCCCTCTATATCGAGAGGGGGAAATGAATAAAGCCTGCTATCGACACCCTGAACTTTATGAGAGGCTCTCTGGTTCACGATACCTTGTATAGGTGGTCAGTATCCTCCGGAATGGCTGGTCAGTTTGAGCGGAATATGCACTATTATCTTTCTCCGCCAAGAATATGCAAAAATATTGATATAAAAAATGCTGGAAGAAAATAGGCTTGGATTAGATCTCAATTGGAAGTATAGCTTTAACCCAATCTGGTATAGGGTCTACTTTGATTTCGTATTTTCTGGATTTCATTACAACCATTTGTTGAAATCTGTTTTGTTCTGAAGAGTTGTCTAAAATCCACGCTTCATCCACTATAGTTAAAGCAGTCTTAATGTGCTTCATTGTCCGGGGAATACGGGAATGAATCTTGTCTGTAGGCACACTATGCCCACCTTCTGTTGTACGCTGGTGTACCCTGGCTTCATTCAAGCTTGAATCAATCAAATGAATGTAAATCAAGATGATTTTATAGCCCTTGCCTTTCGCCTGAGCTATAAAATCAATCTTTGATTCATGGGAAAAAACAGTTTCAAAACAAAACGATGCCCCTTGAGAAAGTAAATCATTTCTAATGTTTGCTGCTATTGTTGCGGCGTCATAGCTTAATTTCTCAGGATTTTTCGGGTTGATTCCTTTAGCTATCAAATCTGCATTGACAAACTTAATGCCATAATCTGCTAAATAGTGCTTAAAGAATGTCGATTTGCCAGCGCCATTCCCGCCAGTCAAAACCCAAAGTTGCTTTTCATTAGGCATTGATTTCCCTAAATTTACCGTTTGCAAACTTTCCAGTTCTTCTTTCTCCCGTTAGAGAATTAACTCTATCAAGAAGACCAGGCATTTTTTGACTGGCCTCAAAATAGAATGGAGCAGAGGTGATTGGCTTATCAACAAACCCTTTCGCTCTATCAACTTCAAGATTATTAAACACTGTATCCGAATCAATAGAGATGGTTTGTGTCGGCTCTACTCGTATTTCCTTTAGGCCCTGAAGTATTGCAAAAGCGTCTTCCATACCAATTACAGAAGAAATGATTCTCCCCAGAGTTGCCCAATATTCAACCTGATTAGGAATGGATCGGCGCTGCACGGCAGCGGCTGATTGTGCCTGGAAAATTAAATCGGTATTAAGCCTTATTGATTTTGTTGTCATAACATCCTCCATCGATTTAATCTGTACCGATGTAAATAGTATCTTTTTGATGCATTGTGCTACAAAAATAACACTCTGCTGCTAATTTGTCAACCTGAAATAGCATTTGACAATTCAGTGAATGTCTCGGCTCATTTTGAATCCTAACGGGCGCTGTTGATCCGCGAGAATCGCAGGTATAAGAAGGAAATGGTTTTTTATTTCCTTCTCATACCGAAAATCGCAGTCGGCGCGAACGCGATGGATAGGCGGAGCGCGAAACGCGAAGACTGTCCATCGTGTTCGAGAAACTCAACAGCGCCCGATAAGCGGATCGCGGAGCGGCCCGCTTATCGTTAAAGATCACTTGCCGCCTTGAGACAGGTGAATCTTGCGTAACGTTTTGATATGGCCAAATATTTCAAAATAACGGCGACCTTTTGCGATCAAGTGCATTGCATGGTTAACTTTTTTCTTTTTTATTCCCAAG
>CAZKYZ010000333.1:0-4615 GCA_964557055.1 uncultured Desulfobacterales bacterium | reverse complement strand
GATCGTAGGTATCCCGGGCCGCTGGATCAGGAGCGGAATCATGGCCTCGGTAATCCGGGGGCCCACCCGTTTTTCAACCAATCGTAAATCCTGGTAACTGGAAAACAGGACCAGTGATCTTCCGCGATTTTTCAAGACAAGCTCCGGAATCAGAACGGAAACAGAATCGATCCAGGCGTCTTTGTTGTCGAATTTTCCACTGCAGGCTTTGGGAGGAACAACAATTTCCATGGCTTTCGGAGAAAAGGGTGAGGGTAGCGTTACGAAATCAAAAATCTTTGGGTTTGCATGGTTGTCGGCGTCGCATAAGAACGGCGTATCCATTCCGACAATTTTGGAAAAGCAGTTAAATTCTCCATTGTGCCGCAACGTGGCTGCTGTATAGACAACACTGTCCCTCTCGGCATACACATAATCACGGATGAATGTATTGACATCTACAGGGCCGGCGCTTACGGTAAAATTCTGCTTGAAAATCCGGCATCCGATCGTATGGTTGTCCTTCTCGATACTGTTCTCAACCGCGAGCAAAGTTTCCGCGAATCCAGCGATAATATCAAATTCATCCAATAGTTTACGGGCGGTACGACGCACCACTTTTAAGGGTCGACAGGCACTTTCATCGTTGAAAATCTCAGCACACCGAACGATATCCATTGCCATCCTTCGCATGAGATGCAGATGGTTGCGAATGTGCCCCCCCTGAAAAACGGGGTGTGCGGGGCGCAAGGGGGCCTCATCTCCGGAAGAGCGGATGGTATCGATAGAGGCCAGCCGCTTTCGAAAGTCACGCAATTCCAGCTGCAGGTCATCAATGGCGCTAATCGCACTTTCCATAACACTTTTCCGGGTTCCTCCCGCGCGTTTGATAACCTTTTCAAAAATTGTTTGGATATAGCGAAAGGGCTGGGACAGATCCTGCGAATCAGCCTCTTTTTGAAACGCCTTTCTCACGGCCTGTTCAAAATGGTTGGCCTCGTCAATGATGTAGTTGTTGAAAAGGCCGGACAGGACCGGATCGTGATCGAGCAATGCCAGCTTATGGTGGTTGGTAATGATGATTCTGGCTTGCCGGGCTTCGGCGGTAATGACCTGGGCCGGGCAGGCACGGTGTCGCGGTGTGCATCCCTCCCTGGCCGATACGCGCTGGATCGTCCTGGAAAGGAAAAAGGAACTGTCCAGGTATCGACGGATCTCTTGACCGACACTGTCGATATCAGCCTTCCTGAAATGGTACACGAGATTTACCAGGTACAACCAGGCTAAAGCCTGGTCCGGTTCAAATTCTTCGCTGTAATGGTATCCCAGCTTTTCAGCGCACAGGTAGCTCGACTTTCCTTTTAAAACGGATACGGATATATCCCGGTACAGCGGAAACACCTCTTTGATCAGCCGGACTTCCCGCTGGAATACCTGCTCCTGGAGGCTTTTGGTATAGGTGGAGATGGCGACGCGAGCGGAACGGTTGCGATACAGGAATTCAAAAACCGGAATCAGATATCCCAGCGTCTTTCCGGTTCCGGTCCCGGCCTCCAGGCAAAGGACGGAGGCGCTGTTCAATGATCCGGCCACGGCCGTTGCATAGTCGGCCTGTTCTTTCCGGAACTTGATCCCTCTCCCCGATCGCGAAATATCAGACAACCGGCTGTCGATGCTGTCCGCGGTCACCGGGCGGAATTCTTCAGACTTCGGATTGTCCACCGGCTGGAAATCGGACCGCTGCAGAAAAGCCTCCCAGGCACCGGCATCCGGAGTGGAGCAGGGGCTGAAAAGACCGCCGAAATAGTTTCGATAATTCCGGCAGATCTGCAGGAAGGCACGGCCGAACAGCGTCCGGCTTTGCTCCAGATAAAATCGCAGGGCGGATGCACACGGAAACTCCTGGTCATTGAGCTGTGTGCCGCAAATATGCCGTATCAATTGGGTGGAAAGATCGACAAGCTCTTTTGCCTGAAAATGGACAATATCCCTTTGGGTGCTGTTCAGGTATTCCCAAATTTTTTTATAAGAGTGCGATTCCAGAAAGGGAAGAAAAAACTCGGCCGAAAAATTGAGATCTACAAAGCGTTTTATTCCGCAAAACCGGGTCAATGCCTCCTGATGGCTGTTGCGGTTAAAGGTAAAAGCGATTTTATTTCCATCCAAAAACGCAGAAAGCTTTTGGGAAACGATTTCCACGTCCGGGGCCGTTTTGAGCTGGCTGCGATTAACATTGGAGCGATAACGCTCTCTTCCGGTGAGATTTTTGTAGCGCACGAGAGAATCAAAAACCTGCACACTGCCATCCGTATGTATACGGGCGGCAGCAACGGCATAGACCCGGTTTTTCCGGTCGGGTTCCAACCCCAGGTGGCCATATACCACCGCGATGTCGCCTAAATTTTCCGTAAATAGCTGCAGCATATGTATCGCAAAAAAGTGTTTTCCTGTCGGTGGATTTTCTGTCTGCAGGGATATATCATTTACAAAGAGAATTGTATAGCAGGGGCGCTGCCGCTCCGCCCGGGGCAGCAATTCAGATGAGATCGAAAGCGGATCTGTTTGCGTACCGCAACGACAACTCAAAAGAACGTTTGGGCTGCAACCGACTGGTAAGGCCGCATCAGCAGGTGCGCCGCTTTTCAACGGGTGTTATGCTTTGCGCAGCGTGATACTGGTAATCTCCGGAGGTGCCCCGAGCCGAAGGGGGAAGACCAGGGTTCCGATTCCACGGTTGACATAAGTGTAACCGTATGGTTCGCGCACCAGGCCTGCCAGGTAGCGGGATGGGTCGGAAATGGGGATGACATGTTCACTAACGTATGGAATCCGGATCTGGCCCCCATGGGTATGGCCGCACAGGGTCAGGTCGATGTCGGTTCCCGGGCGGATATCCGTGCGAATGTCCGGGTTGTGAGACAGCAGAATGGTAAAAGCGTCTTCGGGAATATCACGGATCGCGCGGGAGAGATTGGATGTATACCAGGCGTCATCGGTGCCGGCTACATGAATCCGGTCCGAACCGATGGCTATTGGAACGGAAGCATTCCGCAGCACGCTGAATCCGACTCGGTTCAAGGCTTTCACCAGGCGGTTGACCGTCGCCTCACCTGTGCCCTGATCATGGTTGCCGAGAACGGCCAGGCGAACCCCGGTGTTTATTTTTCCCAGAACTTTTTCAACCGTCGGGATATAATCCGTGTCTGTCCCTGGAACCCATTTTTTCCAGAATTCGTTCACGGAACCGGTGAGAAAATCGCCGGTCACCACGACCATGTCCGGTAAAAGCTGGTTCGTTTTGGCCGCCATTTCATTGAGATACCCTTCGGTAACCCAGAAACTGGCATGCAGGTCGGACAGTTGTACAATGCGGTACCCGTTAAATGAAGAAGGCAGGTTTGGAAAAGAAAGGGATACTTTTTCCATTTTCAGGTTGTTGCGCCCGTCAAAGGAGAGGCCTACAGCCGCCAGCAGAGAGAACCGGAACAGATAGCGGAAAAACATTCGCCGGGTCATTTTTTGTTTTGGAAAGTATTTCAGGGCACATTCCCAACTATTTTGACAGTGGGTTCGAAATGTAACAGTATCCGTTAAAAAAATAAACCCCAACAGCATATTGGTGGAAACCCATTTTCACCAAACCGCCAAATCAGTCCCGCACCCTCAAAAAAACCGTACCGCCGAACCAATCATCAGCATTCTTGACATTGCTCTCCTGAACATGCTATGGTTCAACCATTGAGAATTGGAAACCCATGCCGGAAATCAATGAATCCATATTCACGCCCTCCCAACCGAACAGGGTGTTCGACGCGGTTGTCGACCAGGTGGAAGAGGCCGTTTACAAAGGCGAACTGTCCCCCGGTGACCGCTTGCCGCCGGAGCGAAGACTGCAGGAACTGGTGGGGATCAGCCGAAACACCCTGCGGGAAGCTATTCGGGTGCTGGAGCAGAAAGGTCTGGTAGAAATCCGCAAGGGGCATAAGGGCGGTATTTTCATCAAACAGGTGACTGCCGGCCCCATGTGCGACGACCTGGCAACCTTTGTCCGTTCCAATGGCGTTTCTCTGGAGCACATCGCCCAGTTTCGGGAAGACCTGGAGGGCCTGCTGGCCGGGAGGGCTGCCGAAACGGCTACCAGGATGGACTGCAGCAGGCTGGAAGCACTCGTGGGCGAATTGGCATCCCTGTATAAAGAAGGCCTGGAAGCCTGGGACCGCTTCATGGAAACCGACCGGCGGATTCACATGGCGATAGCCGCCATATCGGCCAACCCCATCCACTGCATGTTTCTGGAAACCGTACACAACAGCCTCCACCGGCAGAACGTGGCCGCGTTTTTAAAAAAAGACAAACGCTACCTGAAAGAGTGTCTGCAGGACATGACCGCCATCGTAACAGCCATCGGCGGCGGCAATAAGGCGGCGGCCGAGAAAGCCGCCAAACAGCACGTGCTGCACGCGCTTAAACGCATGCACAAGGGATCGCCGCAACCATAAGCAGCTGTCGGCAGAATTGCCTGGAATAAAAAACAATCCGGAAACACCTGCCGGTAAAAAAATTGATTAAAACCATTCATTAGACAGTGTCGGAGTGAAAAGATCATGAAAACGACTGCAAAAATTTTTACCTATCC
>CAZKYZ010000332.1:0-4619 GCA_964557055.1 uncultured Desulfobacterales bacterium | reverse complement strand
CGTAGCCTGAATGGAGCGGCACGAAAAGAGCTTGGAGGAGACTACATTCAATTATCCGATGGTTACACCCACTACCAATGGTCTGGACCTGAGAGCGGCCCGGTGGTCATTCTGGTGCACGGATTTTCCACCCCCATGTTCAACTGGGACAAGCTGTTTCCTGAACTGACTCAGGCCGGTTTTCATGTTTTGCGATACGACCTGTTTGGCCGGGGGTACTCCGACCGTCCCGATACGAACAACGATGAAAATCTGTTCGATCGCCAACTTCTGGAACTGATCAAATCTTTGCAGATCCAGGCACCGGTCAACCTGGTGGGCCTGTCCATGGGCGGTGCGGTTTCCACTATCTTCACCGCCAGGCACCCCGAAATGGTGTCCCGACTGGCCCTCATGGCGCCTGCCGGATTCCCCGTCAACATCCCCTTCACCGGCAAGCTGGTGCGCTATCCCGTCCTTGGCGACTACCTCATGAAAGCCGTGGGAGACAAGACCCTGGTGAGCAGCGTGAAAAAAGCGCTTTATCGTCCGGAAACCGTTCCGGAATACATTGAGCTGTTCAAACGACAGATGGTGTACAAGGGGTATAAACGGTCTATCGTAAGCACCTTGCGTTATTTCGACCTGAACAATCAGTTGGCGGCCTACGAAAAGGTCGGGAGCCTGGGAAAACCGGTGGTGCTGTTCTGGGGTCGCGAGGATCAGGTGGTTCCTTTCGAGCACCACGAAAAGGTGCAGGCAGCAATCCCCGGCACCCGCTTTCACCCCATCGACAATGTGGGCCACTCACCCCAATACGAAACGGCGGATATCGTCGCTCCGCTGTTGATACAGTTTTTGCGGGAATAATCGTTATGTCGATTCATCTTATTGCCAAAGATCTCTACCGCCTCATCCGGGAAGTGGAATCCCTGGAAAAAAAGCTGGAAAAGATTCCTCTGGAAAAGCGCTATGCCGTCGAGCGAGATCTCGCTAAGGCGTGCGCTGAGCGGGACCATGTCCGCAAAATCTTGGATGGCAGGAAAGAAGGCTGAAAACGGGGAAATATTGCTACGATATTACGCCGTTGTCTGGGCATCAGCAGTTTCTGTGTAATTTACATGCCGGTTTTTATTCTTATTTGCCCGAAGCGAATTCATGCACGCATACCGGCAGCGGTTTTACTAAATTTCCGGTAAACCCGGGGAAGCTGCGTGATGTCGATGTATCCGTTGCTGATGTGTCCGGCCAGTTTCACCAGTTCAGGTGAATACCGTGCAATATAGCGCATGGCGTCCAGCCAGGTTGTCCTGCGGTTTTCCACAGCCCTAAATCCAATCACCATAAGATCTGGGTTATCGATCCCTATTATTTTAACGACTGCAACAAGGGCTATTTTTTGCGGGGCTCCATCCAGCGGATCACCACGGGGGTAACGAAAATGTCGGCCAGGTAGGCGGCCATGAGCCCGAAACAGGTAATCAGCCCCATGTTGATTACGCTGTTCACCCGGGAGACGGTGAAAACCAAAAAGGTCAGGCAGAGGATAACCGTCGTCTCGGTGATGGGCGTTCCTACATTCATGAAGGTGTACCGGATGCTGTCGACGTAGCTCCAGTTTTTCTGTAAGCTCCGCTTAATGTGATAGACGAGGTGGATGGTGTTGTCCACCGCGAGGCCCATGATCATGGGGGCTACCGTCATGGTAACGAATTCCAGGGGAATCCCGGCAAACCCCATAATGCCGCCGGCGACGAGGACCGGGAAGATGTTGGGGATCATGGCTGCCAGGGCCAGCTTTAAGTTTTTGAACACCGCCACCATGAGGAGGGTAATCATCACAAGGGCCGTCAAGATCGAACGGACCAGCCCGCGGGTGACGTACTGATTCATCATGGCCATCTGGTAGGTGGATCCGCTCATGTAGTGTTTTGTACCGTTGGGGAACAGTTCTTCCACGAGGCGGTTCACTTCCGCGATGACGCCTTCGATCTCCCGGGAGGAGAAGTCCGAGAGTCGGATGAACACCCGGGTCTCCGAGTAGTCGCGGTTCACCCACTCCCTGAGCTTTTCGGGCATAAAATCTTCGGTCAGGGAGTAGAGATTTTGGAGTGAACTGGTGTTGTCGGGAACCATGTCGTACGCTGGTTCCCTTGAATGCATGACAAAGTTGATCTCCTTGACGATGTCCGTCAGCGAGTTTGTTTTTTTTACAAGTGGCAGGGTTTCGAGCCGTTGCTCAAGAACTTCCAGGCTCTTGAGGGTTTCGATTTTTCTAAAGCTGTCGGGGGGCATGGAGATGACGAGATCCAGCGAATCGTTCACGGCAATCTCTGATTGACTCACCAGAACAAAGTCCTGCATATGGGGAAGCTTCGTTCCCATTATTTTCTCGGCGTCTAAATCGATGTCCAGCTTGGTCAAACCGTAGGAGACAACGGCAACGGCGGCCAAAAAAATTAGGATGATGATCCGGCCGTACCGGTTGACCCAATCGGAGAAGCGCAGCAGTACGGGCTCGAAAGCACCAATTCGGGGGGGTGGGGTCGAAGAAACCTCCCGATCCCGACCCATGGACAACACGGCCGGGAACAGCAGCATACTTGCCAGGAAGACGACAAGGATGCAGGACGCAGAGGTGATGCCGACCCATTGGATGGGGCGGATTTCCACCAAGAGGAAGGAACCTAGGGCGGCAATGGTTGTAAAGGCCGTGAACAGAATCGGGCGGCCGGTCTCCAGGAGGGCATAGGCCACGGCTTCTTTCCGGTTTCCGGTGTGCTGGAAGCGGATGGAAAAAAAGCGGAAAACGTGGATGGTATAGCCGATGGAGACTCCCATCGTCAGGAGAATCGGGACGGCAATGAAGGCGCTGTCGGTGGAAATTCCCAGCCTCCCCAGGACGCCGAAAACGCTAAGGACCGAGAAGAGGATGACCGCCAGGGTTCCCGTGACGACCTGGACACTTCTTAAGATAAGGATGGACAAGGCAAGGGTGACGATGCTCCCGATGACCAGGACCCGAACCAGGTCTTCCATCATCTCGGCGTTTTTACGGTAGGCGTATACAGGGACCCCCGTGGCGAGCAACCGGGCTTTACCGGAATCAATGGACAGCACCGTCTCGTAGGCAATCTGCCCAACGGCGAAGAGCGGTGTGGTTTTCTCTGCCCATTCGGCAGTGGGAGGATAGCTGTCCAATTTGAGAAGGATCCAGGCTTGCCGGTGGTCCCGAGTGAAAAGGACCCCCTGAAGGGAGCGGTTCTGCGAATAGGAACCGCGAATCTGTTCCACCTCTTCTCTGGTGGAGACAAGGGTTGATCCGTCGAACTGGAGGGGGAGTTCCCCGGTTTGGTCCAGGGTCAATTCTGTGAGGGAGACAAGTTCGCCAGCCAGCGGTACTTCCTTGCGCAGCTGCTCGCCCACGAGTCTGATCAGCTCCAGCGTCTCCCGGGAGAATACATCATCGCTTTCCACCAGGACGCCGATGAAATCGTTGTTTCCGAACTGTTGGCGGAACTTCTCCTGGTTCCGGATCACCGGGTCGTTTTCCAGAAAGAAATCCGCTATATCCACCGTAATGTCCAGCTGGAAGACCCCGGGAACGCTGACGGCGACCAGGAGAATGGCAGCTATAATGATGAAGCCGCGAAGCCGGGGGATTCGGTGGGCTATCCGCGAAGGAAAAGACTCGGCGACCCGCTGCTTTTTGTCCGGGATGGTTTGAGCGTTTTTTCGTTCCATGTTCAGGCGGGCCTCTCCCCGTGATGCTCCGCCAGAATTCGTTCCATCCATGCCGCCGCCGTATCGGACATCCGGGCCAGGTCTTCTTTGGGCATTTTTCCGTCTTCCCGCAGCGGGGGGGGGTACATCGGCTCGCCGAACACCATGGTCATCTTGATCCAGTTAGGTCCCAGCTCTTTGCCAAATAGGCGCCGACGCTTGAATACGAAGACAATGGGAAGGATCGGAGCCTGGTGGAGATAGGACTGGTGAAATGCCCCCAGACGGAATCGATAGATGGTCTGGCTCAGGTGGACCAATTCCCCCTCCGGCAGGAAGTGGACGTGATATCCCCGCCGCAGCGCTTCGCCGACGGATCCGGTTATCATCTTCAAGCCTGCCGGGTTCGATGGGATTGGAAAGCACCTGACAATCCTGAGTATCGTCCGGACGATGGGGACCTCGCAATTCCGTTGGACCACCGAGATGTACAAGCGTTGGGGATACAGTGTCTGGCCGGTGAAAACCGTATCGAAGTAGTGGCAATGATTGGAAATGGTGATGCAACCCCTTTTTCGCAGAATCGCTCTGTTTTGGGAACCGACGCTTCGAAGGCTGAAGAACGGTCGGCAGCAGGTTGCCAGGCTGTAAATGAGCAGGAAGGCCGGGAGTGTGAGATAGTGGAACCAGGCGTCGAAGTGGATGAATTTATAGGGCTTGGTGAAATCGATCTTCTTGGTGT
Organism: uncultured Desulfobacterales bacterium; assembly: GCA_964557055.1. Classification (GTDB taxonomy): domain Bacteria; phylum Desulfobacterota; class Desulfobacteria; order Desulfobacterales; family CAZKYZ01; genus CAZKYZ01. Next base: position 175 of record CAZKYZ010000332.1, on the reverse strand, counting down.
TTCTTTTTATCTTGATGATCTTTTCTTCCGGGATTTCCGGCCGTTTCTTTATCTCCATGGTTGGAGCTCAATCCGCTCGGGGGACCAGGATGGGATGTTTTCCGTCTCTATCTCGTGGTTCAGAACCTCCGTGTAAAACACCTCCATCAAATCGATGCAGCGATCGAAACGGTAA
>CAZKYZ010000331.1:0-4644 GCA_964557055.1 uncultured Desulfobacterales bacterium | reverse complement strand
TGAACCGTTTTTTCGTTTTCTGAAAACGGACCCGGAACAAACAATTGCCGCCGGACAGACAGGTTCGAGTGCCGGAGGCTGGTTGCAGGAGCAGCTGCGGGAGCGGTTTATCGCCGCCGGTGGAGGTGAAATCAGGGTACTTTCCTTTTTTCCGGACAAAGATACCGAACTGGACGCGCTGCAGCGCATCAGCCAACATCATCCGGGAACATTTGTCGTTTCCCGCAGCCAGATTTCGCGTGATCTGTCGAAAGCGGTCAAACGCCAGATGATCTTTCTCTCGGTTGCTTCCGGGCTGTTGATTGTTTTGCTGACCCTGGTGATGCTCCGGAATCTCCGACTGACATTGTTGGCTCTGATACCTGTGATTAGTGGTCTTATCACCATCACCGGTATTTTCGGAATAACCGGAGGGCGTCTGAATGCGGCCGGGCTGATGGCGGCGGTCATGGTGATGGGACTTTGCATTGATTACGGCATTTTCATGGTCTATGATGGCCGGCACCACCTTTCCGCCGGAACCTCCACTGCCGTGGCCGTATCGGCAGCTACTACCGTTATCGGGGCATCCGCGCTTCTTTTCGCCGGCCATCCGGCCCTTAACAATATCGGCATTGTGTTGGTGAGCGGCATTGTGGGGGGATTTGTCAGCGCCCTTTTGATCATCCCGGGTTTCTCCGGCAAAACCGGTAGACCCAATCAAGTGAAAACATAGGAGCGACCAGTGAACCCTGACTTTGCAAACACGGGACACGCGACGGCAGTATGCGACCGGCGACAACCGACATTCCTGAAAGCGGTCATTTTTCTACTGGCACTGTTGCTGCAGGGTTGCGCTCAATTGCCGGATCTGAAAACGGTCACAGATCCTCTGGCAAAAGCGGCAGCCTGGGATATTGTGGATCATTTTGAACAGACAGTTCCGGAGCAGTTTCAGCGTATCGATTCCATCGTGTTCACCTATTCCGGTCGGGTGCTTTCTTTCTTGGGCTACTCAAAGATCAATCAGCGGGGAAAAACATTTTCCGTTGCGGGGCTGACCCCGGTGGGAATTAAGCTGTTTGAATTTTCGGCTGATGCGCAATCGGTGAAAACTGCCTTTGTCGAAAAAGGTTTGTCCAAAAAGGGCAACGTCACCGAGGCCATCGCCGGTGACATCCGTCGGATCTATTTCGACAACATTCCAAGCCGAAACGCCCTTATCCAAAGCCTTCCGGGTCTATATGTCTTTATCGAGGTTAGGGATGGATACCGGATCGCGTACACCTTTTCCACGGCAGACGGCAGACTGGTCCGCAAAAGACGGATAGAAGGTCGTAAAGAAGTCTGGAACATTGCCTATGAGACTTATTGGCAAATAGGAGAAAAAGAGTGTCCGCAAAACATACGATATACTCATTCCGGGAAAAACTACGAATTGAACATCAGCCTGAAGCAATATCTCCCGCAGGCTGCGGGCGCTCCAGAGCAACGGGTTCGGTCGGAACAGTGAAACGATGCCGGGCCATTCAGGGCGAGGGTTTTTTTCAGCAGGTCCACGATACCCATGGACCTGAAATCAATGCTGCATCGCTCGATGGAACCGACCACTTGAAAACCCTGCCCTGACAGCCAATTTTCGAAGTGGATCATATGCATGGCGCCCCAGGGAATGACAATGGTGTCATAGGTCAAAAGGGCGGTTTGCAGAAAGCCAACCAGCTTGCGGTTGCGTTTTTCCAGGATATCGGCCTCGATTGTCCGCATCATATCCGCGGTCATGTTTTTGCTAGCCCACAAGAGGTAGATTTTGATGCCTTCTGCCAGGGATTCGTTGCCGAGGACCTGTTCACCGATCATGGTGAGAAAGCGGATGGTCTGGGGGTCGAAATCACTGGTATCAACATCGGCCCGGACGATATGTACGCACGGGTTTTGGTTTTCCTCCGGCAGAAAAACACCGATGTCCCCGGTTTTGATTTGTTTACCGGGGAATACCATTTCCTGCTGGGATGAGAGGCCGGCAAGATTGGCCAACCGATTGTGATCGAGGCCGTTGGGCAGTAAATGGTTGTGGTCGGAAACTCCTTCGAGCAGAATGATGGTTTTTTGCGGGGTTAATGATGACGACAGATCGTGGTAGTATTCGCGATCAGCGATGTGAATCATACCTGCCAGGCGAACGGTTTTGCCGTGGGCGGTATAGCTCTTTTCGGTCATGTAGATACCGTCCATGCTGAGCCGCAGGAAACCGGCCGTCTTTTTTTCCAGATAGCTGCCGGTACCGTAAACACCAAAGAAAAGAAGTGCTGCCGGAAGAAGGACTATGCTGGCTGTGGTGAAAAATAGCGTGTTGCCAAGACTAAAAAATGGCGGTGTCAGCAATTCGCGGGTCAGCCAGATGTTGCGGCCGGAAAGCCTGCGGATATAGAGCAGGGCAAGGCCGGCGGCGAGCACCTGGAGACCGGCACCGGCCGCAACGACGTTATCGTAGGACACCATATTTGCAAGGGGCCACATTCCCAGAGCTCCCCAGAAAACGAACAGTACAAGGGGCAGCAGAATGCGCTTGGGAAGCCGGCGGTCGATCCCCAGCAGCAGGTATACCGGGATGGCGATGAGGATCACGATAAAGGCAACCACGTTGCGCAGCCCGGTAATGGATCCGAATTCCGATAGCTTCAACAATTCGTTGGCCAGAGAGATACTGCCATCCATAAGGAACAGGATCAGAAAAAGATTGATAAAGCGGTGCATGCGGCTTCCTCTTTTACGGTTCGTTTTTCCGCCGGATAAACGGTTCATGGACGGTCGCAGCAAGATGATCTGTCCGGTTAGCGGTGGTACATCGCGCCGTTGTGTCGAAAACACCCTTATCCCGGCAAGCATAAAATGGCAAGCGAGCGTTTTTGTTTATACAGCGATCTGGCGCCTGTACGGAATTAGCATACACGCAATACGCCCTAACGGCTGAAAATTACCAACGGATAATTTTTTGATCATTAAGGTGACAATTTTTATTTGATCAGGTAATGTACGATTACGAATTTCAATATTTTGATGCGGAGGAGGCCGGATGAGCCCACATGAGCTGGAATTTTCAAACAAATACACATTCAAGCACGCGCTGCACTATCACCATAAACATAAAAACACCGTAAGACATCGTCTTTCCAACTGGCGCGAACAGCAGATGGCTGCCCGGGCCCTGGCATTGGCGGGTCATCCCGCTACAGTGCTTGACTTGCCCTGCGGGACCGGACGATTTTGGTCGTTGCTGGCCCGGAAAAAGGACCGTATTATTCTGGCGGTGGATAAAAGCGAAGCCATGCTGTCCGTTGCCCGCGAAGTAAACCCGCCCGAATTGGTCGCCCGGGTGGATACCTTTCCGTGTTCCGTGTTCCAGATTGCGCTGGAAGATGCCCGTGTGGACCACATTTTCTGCATGCGGCTGCTGCACCATATTACCCGCTCGGAAGATCGTTTGGCGATTCTAAGAGAGTTCCATCGCGTGACGCGCGATACGGTGGCCGTATCTTTATGGGTAGACGGGAATTATAAGGCCCTCCGGCGGCGAAAGCGGGAGGCTCGCCGGACCCGTAAAAACTATCAAAATCGAATTGTGCTTGAACGCGCGGTGGTCGAGAGTGAATTTGCCGATGCCGGGTTTACGATTGCAGGCCATTTTGATTTCCTGAAATTCTACGCTATGTGGAGACTCTATGTTCTTGCAAAGAAAAGATCATGACGGTCGCGAATTGTTCGGACCGGAAGCGGATCGTGAAATATTAAGAGCCAATGGACTCGATGGCTTTGAATCGATCTGGTCCCTGAAAGCTCCGTGGGTGGAAGAACCCAATATCCGCCGGCAGGGATGGAGCGGCGTGAGCCGTATCGAACTCAACGACTCGACGCTTCCCCCTGAAGGCGTTTTTCTCAAGCGCCAGGAGGGACATTGCTATCGGAGTCTACGCCCCCCCTTTGTGCAGAGACCGACAGCCTATCGGGAATACCGGTCTCTTCTAACGATGAAGGCGTTATCGATTGCGGTGCCGGAAGTGATTTATTACGGTGAAAGGCGTGTAAGCGGTGCATGGCAAGCTGTACTGATGACCCGGGAAATCCCGCAAAGCATCTCCTTTGAGGACTATATGCAACAAGCTTCCGCAAGACCCCGTTCCGAAGTTGAGCGCATCATCTGCGATACGGCCTCTTTGATCGGCAATTTACATCGGCAGCATTTTGAACATTGCGCCCTTTACGGCAAGCACGTACTTATCAGCGGCTTTAAGGAAGGACGGGCTGACGTTCCGCATGCAAGCCGGAATCTTGTGCCCTGCCTGATTGATCTCGAAAAAAGCCGCTTCCGGTCTGTCCGCTGGCGTACTTCCGTCCGCGAACTGAGCCAGTTTTATCGCCACAATTCCTGGGAAACATGGCAATGGGATACCTTTGTGGACCGATACATGACCGTCAGCCGCTTCAGGGGAATGCGGTCCATCCTGCCGCAATTGATCGAACGAAAAATCCGAAGAAAACAACGTCAGTATCTGCATCACCGCCGGGAACAATAGAAGCTATCTCAAAAAAGTCTTTTGGCCCAATAGCTGCGTTGGGCGTTTGTTCCAAATCCTCGAAATACAGCAGTATTTACCACAACAGGCA
>CAZKYZ010000330.1:2045-4647 GCA_964557055.1 uncultured Desulfobacterales bacterium | reverse complement strand
TATCGAGGCCGACTCCGCCGGTTCGCTGGATGTTTTCGAAAGCGAGGATGCTGTCAAAATTTCAGGAAACGATTTTTCGGTCAGTTTCAGTCGCTCTCAGGGGGCCTTGGATTACTATCAAATTCGGGGGCGGGAAATGCTGATTAGCCCCCTAATTCCTAACTTCTGGCGCGTCCCAACAGATAATGACGGCGGCAATAAAATGCCGGAGCGTTTGGGTGTCTGGAAAGAGGCAGGCCAAAAACGAAGAACAGACAATATAGCTTTCAAGAAAAACGGGAATGGTGAGGTTGTTGTTAGAATTGATGCGGCGTTAAATGCGGGCAACTCAAAGTACAGCGCCACCTATCACATTTATGGCAACGGAATCATAAAGGTTAAAGGCATACTGGTCCCGGATGAAAGCTTGCCGGAGATTCCGCGTATCGGGATGCAAATGGTTGTGCCGGGCGCCTATGCCAATATGAAATGGTATGGAAGAGGTCCGCAGGAAAGTTACTGGGACCGCAAAACTGGTGCGGCAGTCGGAATATACCATCAAAACGTTACTGTGCCGGACCATGTTTATGTCAGGCCGCCGGAAATCGGAAACAAGACGGAGGTTCGCTGGTTGTCATTATCAGATGATGCTGGTTTTTGTATCAGGGTGAAGGGAATGACGCTGTTAAGTATCAGCGCATGGCCGTATTCTATGGAAGTCCTCGAAAACGCAAAACATCCGTATGAAATACCGAAATGTGATTTTATTACCGTTAATATCGACTATAAACAGATGGGCGTTGGCGGCGATACAAGTTGGGGTGCCAGAACGCATCCAGAATATACACTGCCTGCCAAAGCATATGATTATGAATTTGTTATCGAGCCCGTAAACTAGAAGATTCACGATCCCTTTTCTCACAGGAGTTTGATTATGGTATTGGGTATGCAAGTATTCACAGTGAGTACAATTTCAGTCTCCACCAAGAGACGCATCTTTCGTGGTACAAATAACTCTTTTATTGGGCAAAATAAATTGGTGGACGGCCGGCCATACCCGCCATCTAAAACACGGATGCGGATCTTATTCCCTTTTTTGACTGTGATTATGGTATTCGTTGCGACCGTGAGCTTTTCATCACGATGTTTCGCCGACAGCATTTCCTACCAGGAATCTTTGCAGGCATCTAACGTAACTCTCACGGAAATGAAGAATGGACGCTATGATGGTCTGATTATCGGCAATGGTGATCTTTACGGTATTGTTTGGGATAAAAACGGCCAACTGTTTTTTCGTTTGACCAAGAATGACATCTGGGATGCCCGTGTTGATACGTCCAAGGATGGTCCGCTGCCCAAGGTGAATATTGCGGAAGGTACGGTTACGGGAAAGCGGGGGGCCACACCCAGTTGGGATGATCATTTATACCCTCAGCCCCGTTGTGCGGTAGCCCTGCGCCTCGGGCCGGCTCCGCAATCACTGCGCGGGCATCTTGATATTGAAAAAGCGGTGGTACAAATTAGCTCTCTCGATATATCCCAAACCTCCCTGCGGGTTCTATATGACCGCAATGTGCTTCTGGTCAAGAGTCCGCACCCGGTGGAACTGGAAGAGATTAAAAGCGAGACTCTTCCGCCTGCCCGACTGGGGAAAACGGATGGGATTTCATGGCTCCGAATGAAGATGCCTGGGGATATTGACTACAAGGGGATGGAGTATGCGGTCGCAGTTGCCGCCAAAGACCAACTCAAAGCCGTAGCCCTGGTCACCTCCTTTGACATCCCCGGAGGCGACGTCCTCCAGTCAGCTATTGCCTTGGCGAAGAAAACCATTACTCAGTCAGAGGCGCAGCTGGTGGAAATCCACGAGCGGGCATGGTCGGATTTCTGGGCGCGAAGTGGTGTGCGATTGCAGGATAAGGCCATGGAACGCTGGTGGTATCGCATGCTTTACTTTGCCGGAACCATCTGCCGTCCGGGAACTGCGCCGGTTGGGATTATGCCGCCCCTGGCAATTGATCTGACCCCCTGGCATGCCGATTATCACCACAATTACAACACATGGCAATGCTACTGGCCGTTGCCGGGGTTTAATCATCCTGAGTTGGTCGACCCCTGGATTTCCTACATCGACGGGATGATCCCTCGATTCAAGTTTCTGGCCAGAGAGACCTATGGCATTGAGGGAGTGCATCTTCCAATTTCCTCTTTTCTCCATGAACCCGATCCGGCTGACTGCAAAAGTGTAAACCATCGACAAATATCCCTGCTGCCCTGGGGACTGACCATCGGACTGCAGGGAATGACGCTGCAGAGTATGTGGCGGAAATACCAGTGTGATCAGGATGTGGAGTACATGAAGGAGAAGATCTATCCATACCTGCGTGAAACCGCACGTTTCTATATCAACTTTATAGGCCAATGCAAGAAGGATCAGGACGGCAAAATCCTGCTCGGCCCGTCATACAGTCCTGAACATGGCGCACCGGGTATCTATAATTGCCCCTTTGATATTGCCTATGTTCATTACACATTTGATGCCATGATCGAGGCCGGGACGGTTCTAAATGCAGACTTGGATATGGTTAATGACTGCCGCAATTTCAAGAGCTTACTGCCTGAC
>CAZKYZ010000330.1:0-2035 GCA_964557055.1 uncultured Desulfobacterales bacterium | reverse complement strand
GTTAGTCGTGGTGGATTGGAAAGATTGTAAGTTCAAAGAGGTCAAACTGCACAATATTACGGTTCCCGTTGCACCGGTCTTCCCATGCGAGCAGGTGACCTGGTTCTCAGACGAAGCAACAAAGGAACTCTTCCGGCGCACAATGGACCAAACCGTCTTTCGCGATGCAAATGCCCACGTCATGTTTAATATCGCCAAGGCCCGCCTCTCGTTGTCGGAAGCTTACACTAAAGCCCGAGAGTGGTTTGTCACACGGGAGCGGCCCAACGGTTTATTCGAGTGGGTTGGCCACGGGCATGCCACCTATATGCAGGAGATGATCGGCATTGCCGGACTGATTAATGAACTCCTGCTGCAGGATGTAGACGATAAGATCCGTTTGTTCCCCTGCTGGCCCAAAGACAAAGATGCAAGCTTTTCCGGCTTTCGAACCCGAGGCGGTTTTATCGTATCCGCAGAGTTTAAAAATGGCGACATCGTCTCGGCAAGAATCGAAAGTGTTGCTGACAAACAACTCCAGCTTCTCAGCCCATGGGAATCAATTTATGTTAACGGCAATAAAGCGGTTGTTGACGAATCCGGACTTGTAATCATTAATGCAAAGGCAGGGCAACTATTTCAGTTTACCGAAAAAGATCCGAATGCCTCAAATAACAGGGAAACAAAATGAAGAGCCCAGTCACAGTGTTAACGGCTTTATTTAGCCACTGTAATATGCCTGCCAATATTGTTTAATGGAAAATGATCTCGCAATTAACAAGTGAAAAATCAAAAGGAGAACAAGGCTTATGGACTTAATAGACATGTATATTACCCAAATTTTAATCTGAAGCGCAACATTTTTATCCGCTCCATAACACCTCATGGGGTGTCCGATAGTTTAAACATTTGCGAGGTCTATTGTTAAGCAAAGCCGCCGCTTTGTCAATCTCTTCTTCGCTGATTTTGTTAAAATCTGTGCCTTTGGGAAAAAACTGACGCAATAGGCCATTGGTATTTTCGTTCGTGCCACGCTGATACGAACTATACGGATCGGCAAAGTAGCAGCAAAACCCAACGGCTTTTTCCAACGCCTTAAATCCAGCGAATTCTTTGCCGTTATCAAAGGTCATTGTTTTGCGTTTTGACAGTGGAATTTTTCGGAATAGTCGCCGCGTTGTCGCGTTCATACTATCTGCACTTTTGTCATCCGTTCTGCCGACCAACAGGTAGCGACTCTTCCGCTCAACATGGCTGGCGACAAAGGAGCTGTGGGATTTGCCAACGACGGTATCGCCTTCCCAGTGGCCAAGTTCCTCTCGCTTATCAACCGCTTTGGGCCGTTCGCTGATCGGCCGCCTGTCGGGTATCTGACCTTGATTGTTCAAACTGCCGCGTTTTTTTCGTCTTTTGCGATGTCCTTGCCGCAAATACTTATAAAGTGTGCCGCCGGCAGTCTTATCTCGTTGAACCCAATTGTATATGACCAAAGGGCTTATACGCATTTTCGGGGTGTCCGAATAGTCCACTTCAAGGCGACCGGCGATCTGCTCGGGCGACCAATACTGTTTGAGCTTATGGCGGACATACTGTCGTAATCGTCCATTCTGCTCGATACGATACGGCTGTTTAGACGCATCCCTGCGCTGGGTGTAGTACCGCTGGGCCAGATGCGGCTTGTACTCACCCGTCGAACAGCGATTACGCGACAGCTCCCGGCTGATCGTCCCTTTGTCCCGTCCGATTGATTCGGCAATATGTGTCATATCTTTCTGTTCTGATCGCATTTTTAAGATGCTTTCCCGTTCATCAATGGTAAGATGTCTGTAGCCCATTGCGGTTCCTTAAATAGAGTCTTTTTCGTCAAAAAACACTCTATCGGAAACACCCGCGATGGGCGATATTTTTTCTTTTCAAAAGTTATCGCTACCGCTATAATAGTCTCTGTTGTTGCGGGATATAGGGCCATGCTGGAGAGCAACCCGAGCACCACAACAATCGATACTGGATAGAGGCGGCTTAACCGCCGCCTTTTCCTTTTATCTATCCAGGTAGC
>CAZKYZ010000329.1:0-4652 GCA_964557055.1 uncultured Desulfobacterales bacterium | reverse complement strand
AAAAATATTTATAAAATGTCTTCGAAAAATCCTAATAAAAGATAACTATCTGTATTTTAACATTTTTATGTTACGGCATGCTTTGTGATGTATTATATTAGGATAGTATATAAGGCGGGCATCTCGTTCCGCATTATCCGTGACTGTTCGAATGTCATTTTCCCGGTAAGGCAGATCCATTTTCATAACACCGCCGTGAAACCAAAGGGAGACGCAAAAGCATGGGCAGGGAATCGAAAATCAAATCCGTTCACCAAATCAATTTCACCAAAGAACACGATATGGTCCGCCGTTCCGTGGCTGATTTCGTCAAAAAGGAAATCAATCCGCATATTGACGAATGGGAAGAAGCGGGGATTACGCCCCTCAAGAAACTGTTCCGGAAGATGGGGGAGCTCGGGTTTCTCGGCATCCGCTACGACCCGAAATACGGCGGCCAGGGACTCGACTACTGGTATGAAACGGCTTTTCTGGAAGAACTCGGCCACATTCGCGGTCTAGGACTAGCCATCGCCATTTCCGTTCAAACCAACATGGCTACCCCGGCCATTGATGAGTTTGGCAGTGAGTATTTAAAAGATAAATTTTTGAGAGGCGCCATCTCTGGAGACATGGTCGGGGCCATTGCCGTCACCGAGCCGGGTGCTGGTTCGGACGTGGCCGCGCTGCAGAGCAGTGCCAAAAAAACAGGGAATTATTACATCCTGAACGGTTCCAAGATGTTTATCACCAACGGCACCCAGGCTGATTTTTTCACGCTTCTGGCTCGAACCAGCGACGCCTCGGGTGCCCATTCTTTCAGCCTTTTTGTGGTACCTTCGAATTTATCCGGCATTCATGTCAGCCGCAAGCTGGAAAAACTTGGCGTCTGGTGCAGCGATACGGCGGAGATCTTCTTCGACGATGTAAAGATACCGGGAGAAAATCTGATCGGTGAGGAGGGAGAGGGCTTTATCTACCAGATGCTGCAGTTCCAGCACGAACGGTTTTCCCTGCTGCCGCCCATCTATATCGCCGCCCGCGACATCATCGCCATGACCGCCGACTATTTGAAAAAGCGGGTGGTTTTCGGCAAACCGCTGATCCGGAAGCAGGCCCTCAGACATCAACTGGTCAATTGGCTCACCGAAATCGAGTGTCTCCAGCAGCTCGCCTATGAAATCGTCCGCATTAAAATGGCCGGCCTGGACGCCACCAAACAGATCTCCATGGCCAAGCTTTATGCCGGCCGAATTTTCAACCCAATGGTTGCGGGATGTCTACGAATGCACGGCGGGATGGGGTTTATGAAGGAAATGGTTATATCCCGGTACTACCGGGATTCCATCGGCCTGAATATTGGCGGCGGTGCGGATGAAGTCATGCGGGATGTGTTGGCCAAACTCGAGGGATTCTAAACAGGAGATTTTAAAAATGGGACAGTGGATGGACGGTTTCATGAAAAAACTGGCCGTGAACCACGAGGAAAACCTGGCCGGCGGCGGATCGGAACGAATCGATCTTCAGCACGCGCTTGGCAAACTGACGGCCCGTGAGCGGATTGATTACCTGGTGGATTCGGGCTCCTTTGCAGAGCTGGGTTCCCTGGTCCGTGATCCGCGTACGGCATTGGGGGAACTCGACAAGCCCAGCCCGTCAGACGGTGTGGTCACCGGAACGGCCGAAATCGACGGCCGGCAGGTCATGGTCTACGCAACGGATTTTACGGTCATGTCCGGGTCGCTGGGGGAGCAGGGTGTCTGGAAGATTGCCGAACTGGTGGAAATGGCGGCAAAGCAGCAAGTCCCCATCATCGGCATGTTCGATGGCGTGGGCTCGCGGATCAGTTTAACCCGGGGTTTTCCCGGGCTCTTCGGCCTGGCACGGCTCGTCCGCAACTATTGCCTCTATTCAGGCATCATTCCCCAAATCGCTCTGGTACTGGGGCCCTGCACCGGCCCCCTGGCCCAGATTCCAGTTCTCTGCGACTTTCTGATCATGAACCGGAACACCGGATTTTTATGGATGGGCGGGGAGATCGAATCCGAAGATGCAGGGCGGGCTGATTTTCATATGGAAAAAAGCGGCCAGGTGGACCTCCTAGCCGACAGCGACGAGGAAGCCATGCAACTGGCCAAACGCCTGTTAGCCTTCATACCCCAGAACTGCTGGCAAAAACCTGAGCGAACCACCGCCAGCGATAACCCCGAACGACGTGAAGAGGCCCTGCTGGACGTGATGCCGGACAATCCAAAGTTCACCTACGACATTCATGATATCATCGATCTGATTGTGGACGACGGCGCGTTTTTCGAAATCAAGGAGGATTTCGCCCCCAACCTGGTGGTAGGGCTGGCCCGGTTCGACGGCATACCGACAGGCATCGTCGCCAGCAACCCGGACGAACTCAGTGGTATTATGGAACCCGACTCCTCGGACAAATACGACCGTTTCATGATGTTTCTCGACACCTTCAACATCCCCTTGATCAATATGTCCGACACCACGGCTTACCCTCCCGGCGACAGGTGGGAACGAAAAGGCGTCATCCGCCACGGGGCCAAAAACCTCCACGGCTATGCCAATGTCACCAGCCCCAAGGTGACCATCGTGCTGCGGCGCTCCTACGGCGGCTCCAACATCACCATGGGCTGCACCAGGATGGGGCCGGACTACATCTTCGCCTGGCCCTCGGCGGAATTCGCCCCCACCGGCCCGGAGTCCATCGTTCTGGCCGTCTTCCACAAGCAGCTGATTAAAGCCAGGGAGGAAGGCAATTACGATGAAGTGTACAATTTTTACCTGAGCATCCTTAAGGAACAGTTCAGCGTCATGACCCTGGGCAAGGGGTATACCCATTTCTACACCGTACAGGAGGTCATCGACCCCAGGGACACGCGGTCGCGCATTATCCGGGCATTACGGGCAGCGGCCGACAAGCGGGAAGAGACACCGGAAAAGCGACGAACCATCAAACCGGCCTGAGAAAGCGATAGAGGAGACCAAAATGGGTGAAATAATGAACGCGGCTATTCAGAGATATCTGGATATCCAGGCAAAAAACAAGCTGGGCGGCGGGAAGAAATACATGGATCGACAGCACGAACGTGGCAAGCTGACCGCCCACGAACGCATCGACATTTTCATAGACCCCGGCACTTTCCGTGAACTGGGCTCCTGCGTCAATACCACCGGCGTAAGGATCGACGGCGTGGTCGCCGATGCGCCCTGCGACGGGGTCGTTCTCGGCACGGCCGAGGTCCACGGCAGAAAGGTGATGCTCCATGCGGCGGATTTTACTGTTCTCGGGGGGTCGATGGGCGCTCAGAGCATGATGAAATTTGCCCGGGCCTACGAACTTTCCATCCAGTGGGGGATCCCCATAATCCACCTGCTGGATTCCTCCGGAGGCCGCCTGGGATACAAAGATGTCGATTTTGCCGGCATCGACTGGTGGTTCCGGACCCAATCCCGCTATTCCGGTGTGGTTCCGCAAATCACCGTCCTGATGGGGCCCTGCATCGCCGGCGGGGCCTACCTGCCGACCCTCTGCGACCTGCTGTTCATGAGCCGTATTTCCGCCAACCTGTGGCTGGGCGGACCGCGCCAGACCCAGGCGGCCACCTCCGAAGTAATCGATCGCAACGTGGGCGGGGCGGATTACCACATGCAGCTCACCGGCACCTGCGACGTGGTAGGCGACAACGACCGGGAAACGCTGCTCAAGTGCCGCGAAATGCTTCGCTACCTGCCGTCCAATTACCGCCAAGCGCCCCCACAATGGAATCGGATCGATTCCCCCGACCGGGAGGTGGGCGAACTGGTCGACATCGTTCCGGATGATTTCGATGAAACATACGACATGCACGATGTTATCAAGGTCCTGGTGGATGGCGGGGACTACTTCGAAATCAAGGATGAATATGCCAGGAACCTGATCTGCTGCTTCTGCCGGTTCGACGGGCGCAGCGCAGGGCTGGTGGCCAACAACCCAAAATACCCCGGCAGCACCCTAAATGTCGACACCTGCGATAAGTATTACCGCTTTTTGCAGCTCCTGGACGCCTACAACCTGCCACTGGTCAACCTGGTGGACACCCCGCCGGTGGTGCCCGGGGAATCGGAAGAGGCCCGCGGACTGATCCGGCATGTGGGAAAGATCCTTGATGTTTACGCCACCACCACGGTGCCCAAAATCGGAGTGGTCCTGCGTGAAGCTTACGCCGACGCCGGAAGCCTGATCATGAGCGGACTCAAGGGGATGGGCGCCGATCTGACCTATGCCTGGCCAATCGCCCGCTTCGCCGTTGAAGCATCCACCCTGGATTATGGACCGGTGCTGGGAGACTGCCTCGAACCGGACGCGCACGAGGCCTACTGGAAATGGTCCAAAGAAAAGGTTGACGCATTTGAGGCGGCCCATTCCTGGACGGCCCAGGTGGTGGATGAGATTGTTCTGCCCAAAGACACCCGCAGGAAAATCATCGAGGCATTAAAAATCACGGAGAACAAACAGGAGCCCCTGCCGCCGCGGAAAAAGCGACACGGCTCCGCTCCGAGCTGATCGGTGTGTTCGCCGTCGATCGTATCCATATGAAAACGCGACGAATACGGTTCATTCATAGTCACATCGTTACGGGAGAAACCAGACCATGAGCAAAAAAATGGAAGTC
>CAZKYZ010000328.1:0-4656 GCA_964557055.1 uncultured Desulfobacterales bacterium | reverse complement strand
CCCGATTTCTTGAATATTCCTTTTTTCATCGATGGCTACCAGGATACGCAGCATGTCGGCAGTGAGAGACATTTGGCCGCTGTTCCTCGTAGGGGCCTTTTTGAAATACCTGGCCGGTTCGTTGTCGAATGAAGCGTTCATGTGAATCTTCTATACTCCCAAACAAGTAAACAACACGGTTTGACTAACCGGTTCACGACTCGGATGTCAAGGAAAAAGATTGCCGTCGGTCTCAATGTCCGTATGCTTGACCTGGACATTCTTTTTCGGTATAAGCATATGCTGAATAGGAGGGCTAAATGACGGAATTTGTTACGCTCAGTTATGACGGCAAAACGTTGGAACTGCCGGTTGTTACAGGCAGTGAAGGTGAAAAGGCCATTGATATTTCAAGGTTGCGGGAAGAAACTGGTTACATTACGCTCGACCCGGGGTTTGCCAATACCGGAAGCTGCAACAGTTCGATTACGTTTATGGACGGTGAAAAGGGCATCCTGCGGTATCGGGGGATTCCCGTGGAAGCTTTGGCGGAACATTCCAGTTTTACGGAAACGGCGTACCTCCTGATAAACGGGCGCCTTCCGCAACAGAAAGAGCTGAACCGTTTTTCAGTGCTGCTCAACGATGCCTCCCTGGTTCACGAGGATATGCAGCTATTTTATCAGAATTATCCAAGGGCATCCCACCCGATGGGGCTTCTGTCCTCCATGGTGACAGCCTTGCAGAGCTTCTATCCGGAGCTTCAGACAGTTGAAGAAGAAATCAATCTTACCGTTACGCGGCTGTTGTCAAAAATCCGTACATTGGCTGCTATGTCTTACAAGATTTCGAGGGGCCACAAAGTGGTTTACCCAAGGCCGGATCTTTCCTACTGTGCCAATTTCCTCAACATGATGTTTGATTCTCCGGTAAAGCCCTATCAAATCCATGAAGACCTCATTGATGCGCTGAATGTTTTCTGGATTCTGCATGCCGATCACGAGCAGAACTGCTCCACATCGGCCGTTCGTATTGTCGGCAGCGCCCGGGTAAATCTTTATGCCGCAATTTCAGCCGGGATTGCCGCCTTGTGGGGCCCTTTGCACGGTGGCGCAAACCAGGCCGTTATCGAGATGTTGAGCCGCATTCATAAAAGCGGAGACCCTTTGGTAAAACTGGTGGAAAGGGCAAAAGACCGCAATGACCCTTTTCGGTTGATGGGATTCGGTCACCGGGTATACAAAACGTTTGATCCCAGGGCGCTGATCATGAAGAAGGTTTGTGATACCGTTTTGAATAAGCTGAAGATGGAAGACCCACTCCTGGATTTGGCCCGAAAGCTGGAAGAGATCGCCTTGAAGGATGATTATTTCATTTCCCACAATCTATACCCGAATGTAGATTTTTACAGTGGCATCGTATTGCGCGCCATGGGGATTCCCACGAATATGTTCACGGTGATGTTTGCCATCGGAAGGCTGCCCGGATGGATCGCTCAGTGGAAGGAAGATGCCGACAATCCCAACTGGAGAATAACGAGGCCGCGGCAGATTTATACGGGACCGAACATAACCGACTATAAGCCCATAAATGAACGATAACCGCTGAACCCTTATGGCGGTCGCCCATCAGGGCGCTCTGATGTGAAATATATAATTGCTAGTGGGCGTTTTCCAAGGACACTCGGATAAACTCCCTGAAAAGGGGGTGCGGGTCCATGGGTCTTGATTTAAATTCGGGGTGGAACTGGCAGCCGAGATACCATGGATGATCTTCTACCTCGACGATTTCAACCAATTCACCATTGGGAGAAATCCCACTGATCACCAGTCCTTTTTCCGCCAATTCGTCTCTGTAGACGGCATTAAATTCATAACGGTGGCGGTGCCGCTCGGAAATATCCTTTTTGGCGTAAGCTTTAAAAGCCAAGCTGCCTTCCGTTAGTTCACACGGATAAGCCCCCAGACGCATGGATCCCCCCTTGTCGGAAGTGATATCTCTTTTTTGAGTGGTACCGGTTTTGTCATCATACCATTCCTGCATCAGATAAATTACCGGATACGGGGTATCCTTGTCGAATTCTGAACTATGCGCCTGTTTCATTTCGGCAACATTTCTAGCAAATTCGATGACGGCAATCTGCATGCCAAGGCATATGCCGAAATAAGGAACCTTGTTCAGACGGGCGAATCTGGCAGCTCGGATTTTACCTTCCACACCGCGGGGGCCAAAACCACCGGGAACCAAAATGCCATTTACATCTGCCAGTGCTTTTCTGCAGATTTCATCATTCTCCAGGGTTTCCGAATCAATATACTTGAGGTTGACCTTGCAATGATGGGGGATGCCGCCATGGTGCAGGGCTTCATTCAGGCTTTTATACGACTCCGTAAGATCGACATACTTGCCGACAATCCCTATGGTTACGCTGGTTTTTGGTTCCGAAAACGCTTTTACGACTGCTTCCCATGCCGCCAACCGGGGGGCTCGCGTCCAGATATTCAACAGTTCCAGGAGCCTGTCGTCAAGGCCCTCTTTGTTGAACACCAGCGGGACTTCATAAATACAATCCACGTCTTTGGCAGTGATGACCGATTCAACACCCACGTTGCAGAAGAGAGCGATCTTCGCTTTGATTTCTTTGGAGAGGTATCGGTCGGTTCGGCAGAGGAGGATATCCGGCTGGATCCCGATGCTGCGGAGTTCTTTTACGCTGTGCTGGGTCGGTTTGGTCTTCAATTCTCCTGAAGTCGCGATATAGGGCACCAGGGTGAGGTGAATATAGACGACGTTATCTTTACCGGCGTCGGCCTTGAATTGCCGGATGGCTTCCAGAAAAGGCAAACTTTCGATGTCACCGACGGTTCCGCCGATTTCCACGATGAGCACGTCGACACCATGTGCAGCCAGCCGGATGCTGTCCTTTATTTCATCGGTGATGTGCGGAATGACCTGGACGGTACCACCAAGATAATCCCCTCTTCTTTCCTTGGTAATGACAGAGTGATAAATTTTTCCTGTTGTGAAATTGTTGTTGCGTCCGAGTTTCGCATTCGTAAAGCGTTCATAATGACCGAGGTCAAGATCGGTTTCGGAACCGTCATCCGTTACAAACACTTCACCGTGCTGAAACGGGTTCATGGTGCCCGGATCCACATTGATGTATGGATCTAGTTTTTGAATGCTGACCCTCAGTCCACGGCTTTCCAGCAATGCGCCGATGGCGGCCGACGCCAGCCCTTTGC
The DNA here is from genome assembly GCA_964557055.1 of uncultured Desulfobacterales bacterium. Taxonomy (GTDB): domain Bacteria; phylum Desulfobacterota; class Desulfobacteria; order Desulfobacterales; family CAZKYZ01; genus CAZKYZ01. The sequence goes on along the minus strand of CAZKYZ010000328.1, from coordinate 1,432 downwards.
CCAGTGATGAGAGAACCCCCCCTGTCGTAAAAATATATTTTTTATTGTTTTCCATGCAGTATTTTCCTATTCGAGTGCCCTGTTAAAATCTTCTATTTCCTGGTGTACCTCCTCCAGCGCATCGTTGGCCGCGTCTTTTTCGGCTGCCGGGGAATCCAGCGGGAAAATGGATTTCATACGCGCAATGTCGAAAAAATCGGCTGGGAAGGCAGATGCGGTTTCGATTTGAACAACCTGCATATTCCGTATGGTTGTTTCACCCTCAATAAATTGGATGCTGTCCGGATACCACATATTCCCGGAGTGTTTCCAGTCCGCATATACAAATTCGAGATGATTCCGGCCACCCTCGATGATCCAGCGAAGCGGGCGAAAGGTCTCTTTGTCGAGCCAGATTTGCGGTGTAGACTGATCGGGATATTTGGCGCCGATAATGTACACGGGTTTGTCATCAAGGCGGCCGAAACTGGAAATGGAGACATCGACGCCATTGCGGGCAAGATTATATTCCAGCACGGAACGCGGCCGCAGGAACAGGAGGTCTTTGTATAAATCGTATCGGCTTTGCTTATCAGCTTTTTGTTTCTGGTTTAAAATCACCAGTGCGGAAGACCCGGAAACGACCAGGACACGCGTGGTATCCTGAAATACGGCCTCCGATCGAAATTTCCCCGGTGAATTGAAGTAAAGGGTTTCTTTGAAAACGACCGGATCGGATTCCCCCGCATTGCCGTAAAGGGTAACTTCCTGGGTTACCGTCATTTGGCCGGGGGTTCCAATGCTTTTGGTCATCAGGTCAAGTAGATGGAGCCCCTGCAGAACATACGCCTCGGATGGGGAGGTGCAGGTCAGTATGAGCAGGAGTGTAATTCTCAAAAACAGTGGCTTAATCATAACCAAATATGGTTTTGTGCGACCCAATGCCCTATGTTCGGCTGGCAATAAAGATATTGTTTGAAAAAAGGGCAGCTTCGCCCAGCTCTTCCTCGATTCTGATGAGTTGATTATACGTGGCTATCCGGTCCGTACGGGACATGGAACCGGTTTTGATCTGCCCGCCGTTAACACCAACTACCAGGTCTGCAATAAAGGTGTCTTCTGTTTCACCGGATCGATGGGATATTACGGTAGTGTATCCGGCCTGCTTGGCCATCTCGATAGCGTCGAGGGTTTCGGTTAGAGTACCGATCTGATTCAGTTTGATCAAGATTGAATTGCCGATGCCCTCGTTGATTCCCTTTGCAAAAATTTCCGGGTTTGTCACGAAAATGTCATCACCGACCAGTTGAACGGATCCGCCCAGGCGATCTGTCATTTCTTCCCAATTTGTCCAGTCCTGTTCGGCAAGCCCGTCCTCGATGGAAAAGATGGGATATTTATCGATCAGACCTTCATAATAGTCGATCATGGCCGTTGCCGACAATTTTTTATT
>CAZKYZ010000327.1:0-4663 GCA_964557055.1 uncultured Desulfobacterales bacterium | reverse complement strand
TCAGAAACCGTGGGGGGGGGGACAAAAGAATACCCCCGTTTTATAAACGGCCCCTCCCGACAAAATCGAGATCAACGATCCTAAAGCCTTCCGAAAATTCGCTTCCCGGCCGTTATATCTATATTTTTATTTCGAATTCAATTTGTCAGGTGGAGGTGCTGTGATCGAGCTGCTATCGAAAATGTGAAGTCATATGAAGAGGTGAGCAGTAAAGCCCGGAGCCAATTGAAAAACAGGATTCTTTACATCGGCAACAATCGTTTGATTGTAGTATGCCCAAAAAAATTGTCAACCTTTATTCGAACGGGCGGCGGCAGCCACGGGCAGGGACCGAGCATTGAAAGCGAACGATGGAATTCAACTTGTTTTTTAGATCGTTATTGTTTACTGTCCTGCAAAGAGCAGTCCCGACCCACATAACCGCCGCCCGAAAGGAATACCTGCCGCATGAACGGAAAAGAACGGATTCTGACAGCATTGAGTGTTCAGCAGCCTGACCGTGTTCCTCTCTATATACACGGAATCAATGAGGCCCCCATCATCGGTATCGGAAACCGGATCACCGACGGGTTACCGCCGGTGAAACAGTTTCATGAGATGACCGATTTGGAAAAACTGAAACTGGTCGATACTCTTTTTTGCATCCATGAAACTTTCGGCGTAGACGGTTTCACTTCTTTCGAGATCGGACACGATACGGATATTGACGGGCAGCATGTCCAGGACGACTGGGGGGTGACTTATTTGCGAAATCCGCATGGCCTTCCCGTGGCAACAGGGCACCCCTTGAAAGATTCCGGTGACCTGATTCACTTCCATGCGCCGCGTCCCACAAGAGAACACCTTCTGCTGCTGGACATGGCGCGAGACCGTTTTGCCGGTAAAACGGCGCTTTTCTGGTTGATGCGGGGTGTATTCGTGCGCAGCTGGCGTCTGACGGGGATGCAGAATTATATGATAAAGCTCTACCAGGATCCCGGTTTTGTCCATCGCGTGGCGGACATGGTGACGGAATACAACCTTGCCCAGCTGGATATGCTGGCTGAGGCCGGCCTTGATGTCCTGGTTGTTGAAGATGATATTGCTTCCACAACCTCCCTTTTGATCTCCCCAAAACATTTCAGGGAATTTGTAAATCCCTACAACCGGAAACTGGTTGATCGTGCTCATGAACACGGTATGAAGGTCGTTCGTCATAGTGACGGAAACCTGTGGCCCATCATGGATATTCTTGTGGATACGGGTTACGACGGCCTCAACCCCCTGGAACCACAGGCCGGCATGGACCTTAAAGCCGTAAAGAAAGGCTGGGGCGACCGGATCTGTCTGTTGGGCAACATCGACTGCCAGCAGCTCCTCCCGAACGGAACCCCGGAACAGGTTGAATTCGCGGTAAAACAGGCCATTGACAGTGCAGCCGCCGGGGGCGGATACATTGTCTGCTCCTCCAACTCTCTTCATCCGGGGGTGGATCCGGACAACTGCATTGCCATGTTCGAGGCCACCCGAAAGTATGGCCGTTATGAATAACCTCGAAAATCAGAACGACAAAACGCTGGCGTCGTCCACCACCTTTATTTTCATCCTGCTGTTCCTGCTGTACATGTTTGACTATATCGATCGCATGGTCATCGTCTCATTGTTCCCTTTCCTCAAACAAGATTGGGGCCTCACGGATACTCAGTGCGGCCTGCTGGTCTCCGCCGTTTACTGGTCGATCCTCATTCTGACCCTGCCGGTATCCGTATTGGTTGACCGCTGGAGCCGAAAAAAAAGCATCGGGCTTATGGCCTTTTTGTGGGGCCTGGCTACTCTCGCCTGTGCGTTCACCCGAAGCTTCGGCCAGCTGTTTATCGCCAGAACCGCCGTCGGGATTGGAGAGGCCGGCTACGCTCCCGGAGGAACGGCCATGATATCGGCCATGTTCCCCAAGGAAAAACGGGCCAGAATGCTGGGGATCTGGAACGCCTCCATACCGCTGGGCAGCGCGCTTGGCATTATGCTTGGCGGTCTCATTGCGGAGCACTTCGGCTGGCGGCACGCTTTCGGTCTGGTGGCGCTGCCCGGTCTCACAGTGGCGCTGCTGTTTTTTTATATAAAAGATTATAAAACAATTGCGCTGGTAAAAACGGTGGGTAGCGGTGATAAACAAAAGGCTGTCCCGATGAGCCGGCGGGACAGTGTAATCCATCTTCTGGGCAACAAAACACTGTTGTTCAACAATCTGGCATTCGCAGCCAACACCTTCACGACCACGGCCCTGATGACCTGGCTACCCAGCTATTTCCAACGGGTGGAGGGAATCTCCATCAGCAGGGCCGCCACAAAGGGCGGTATTGTCATGCTGCTGGCCATCATCGGCGCCCCTCTGGGAGGCTACCTGACAGACCGCTGGTTTCAAAAAAGAGGGAATGCCAGAATGCTGTTTCCCTGCATTTCATCCATCGTCACCGGGGTTTTGCTCTTCACGGCTTTCCGCTTTTTCAGGGGAGAAACGCAATATGCCATTTTGCTGGCCGCCGGTGTGGCAGCCGTTGCTTTTGTGCCGGCCGCCGTCGCGGTTACTCAGGATGTTGTCCATCCGGGCCTGCGCGCCACGTCTTTAAGCTTGTGTGTCGTTATCCAGCACCTGCTGGGCAGCGCCCTGGGGCCGCCATCCATCGGCGCCCTGTCCGATGCCCTGGGCCTGGAAACAGCCCTGCTCTTTTTACCCGTCTCAACTCTCCTGGCGGGGGGCCTCTTTTTTGCCGGATCTTTCTTCTATCAATCCGACAGCCAAAATGTGGAAGATATGGGTGTTTTATAAAAAACCGCCGCAATCCATGGAGATCAAAGAATGCTTCCTACGGTATGCCTTTTAACAGTCTTTCTGCTGCTGACCGGTTGTGCACCTGCCATAGAGGTAAACCTGCTGGACCCGTCAGCTCAACCCGCACCGAAGCGAAGGTTGCTGTCGCTATTTTCAGCAGCGCTGAGGCCATTGGGCGGCCCTATAAAAAATTCGCCATTATTACAGCAGCGGACAAACGCAGTGTTCGCTACAGCGAGGAAGAACTGAAGCGGATGGTCACCGACCAAGCCGCAAAACTCGGGGCGGATGCCGTCATTATTAATAACGCGACCAAACGCAAGAAATATATATCCGACGGGATGGGATATGTCTCCTACGACCAGCTGCAGCTTGAAACCCTGGCGATTATCTACACGGATGAATAAAAAGCTGCGGAAGCGTTATGGTAATCTGCTGACCGACAGGCCAATGACCGGGCCGGACAGACCTGTCCCGATATCCGAACCAGCATAGAACACCGGTTCTGCGGCTATTTTTTTCACCACCCCTTACCGCTGCGCCTTTTGGATATAGTGATCCATGATCTTTTCAACCAGCCCGGGGACCAGGCGTTTCAGCCCGTAAACAAATTTCCCTTCCAGCCCGGGTATAATCACCGCTTTCCGCTTTTCCATCCCCGCAATCATTGCCCGGGCAACCACGGCCACCGGCATGGGTTTGACCGTACCGGATATCAGTGCTGTTTCCACAGGCTTGGTTTTGTTTTCGGTGTGAAACCCGGGAGTATCCGTATCCGGCGGACAGAGTACAGACACCTGGATACCATAAGATTTGAGCTCACTTCGCAAGGCTTCTGAAAATCCCATTACCGCGAATTTAGATGCGGAATAATCCGTGTACCCGAATATGCCCATAAACCCGGCCATGGAGGCAACATTCACAATTCGTCCCCCGCTTTTTTGCATGTGCGGGACCAGCGCCCGGATCGTATACCACATCCCGTAGAAATTGACGGCCATGGTCTCATGCAGCTGATCTGTCGAAATATCTTTAAAATAGTGCGGATAGGCCCGCCCGGCACAGTTGATCAGAATATCAGGCGGGCCGAAGGATGCCGTTGCAGCGGCCATAACGCTGCGCACATCTTCCCCAACGGCGACGTCGAGAACACGATATTCGAACGTCTGCGAATCCGAAATTTTGCAATCCGAAATTTCCCGGCAGGCGACCTTCAGGTGTTCTTCTGTTCTACTGAAGATGAAGACATTGGCACCCAGCGATGAAAACCTTTTTGCGGCCTCAAGACCGATTCCGGACGACCCCCCGGTTATGTACACATTTGCATTCGAATAACTTCTGCTTTGCATGGCTGCACTCCCTCAATATTCTGTTTTTTAAGCTGTTGCTAATCGTCTGGCAGCCTTCCGTCAAAATCCTATTTTTCCTTCCACCTGCTATATCCCCCGGATGGCAATAGAATAATCGTTTCTACGCCCCCGCAGTACGCCGATCTCCTTGTGATTGGCCTGAAGATATTGATCCATCAGGGTTAGGTTGGCGGCCTGGATCTCTTCATGAATATCGCAGGGGACCTCGCCAAGAAAATCCTGTATGACAGCCGCAATGGCTTTCATCTGGAACGGTTTATCAACATCGCTGATGTGGTAGGAATCCGACGGAAGCTTATCCACCTCCGTCCTCACCCATTTGGTGTTGGAATATTTGTCCACATAAACAGCCTCGATACCCATCCGGTCGGCCAGGAGTTTGACATGCGTAAAAAGGGCTCCCAGAATTTCCAGGCGACATTTGTACAATTTCTCGGATTTATTCCGGTTGATCCTTCCGCGCACATAATCCCGCAGGCTGGGA
>CAZKYZ010000326.1:0-4667 GCA_964557055.1 uncultured Desulfobacterales bacterium | reverse complement strand
TTTTACAACGATAAAAGTATCCAGCAACTCCTGGACACGCTGGTAATAACGGCCCACATGCAGCCCGTCCATAAGGGCGTGGTGCACCTGCACGGAAAGGGGCATCTTCTTACGGTCGCCTTCTTCCAGGAATTTGCCCCAGGCAATCCGTGGAATCGAATCCGCCGGATGCATGTGGATGGGGTGCATGATACCGGTGAACGACACCCACGGAATGCCGGTCAGGTAAAGCAGATTGTCCTGCCCTTCTTCGTCATTCAGGGTGGGGTTTTTCTGGTAGTGGTCGATCCGTTCTTTGGCCCTTTCCACGAATATTCCAAAGTCCGGGGTATAGGGAATGGTGCAGAAGCTGAACAGGTTATTTGCCGCCATCACCGTCGGAGATGGATGAACGATTTCGTGCTCCACCACATCTTCTCCACGGATGCGCATACGAAACGCTGTTGCCTCATTAGCCGCCCGGGAGAGCAGGTAAACAATTGCGGTAGTAAAGGAAGTGCTACGTTCTTTTACAGCCGCATAAAAAGCGGTGACGTCCACATTGGCGCACAGGCTGATGTGCGGGTAGTCAAACCCGTTGAAAAGGTCGAAATGACGCCGCCGCGGCCAAGTTCTCATATCGATGGTTTTCAAGAATCGTTACCCTCGTATATTCTTTTCCAGATGCCGAAATGGATATCCGTATAACCCCGGAGTTTTTGTAAAAACAAATGTAAGATCCGTAAGAGGACGCCCTTCCTCCGGTTTTGGTGTCAACCGTTTCCCAAATGATCAACACCCATCTTTTTACTCAATACCACAACGTCATCCTGCGAATAGCCGAGCTTTTTGTAAAAGCCGATCACCCCTGTGTTGGTTTTGCGCACCATCAGGTCGATTTTGGGGCAGCCTCTGGCCTGCAGTTTTCTTTCGGCAGCGGCCCATGATTTTTCCGGCGTACCCCAAACGTCGGTGTCCCTTGTTGACGCACAGATAATAAATCCAACCACGGTGCCCGTCGTAACCGGCCATGCAGGTGGCAACAATGGCATCTTCCCCCACCAGAAACAGATCCGGCTCTTCGGAAAGTTTGCGTTCGATATCCGCCCTGGGATCGTTCCAGGGAACGGTAATACCACTGCGCATCCACAGGTCGATTACATGTGCTTCATCAGGACGTCTGTATGGTCGAATGATCAATTCTGCCACTTTTCCCGAACCAATCCCGCCCAATTCGGGAGGGGCGGAGGTCATGGACATTTCCCCAGTAACATCATTTTTTTATTTTATCCGTTTTCAGGACCTTCCGCGACCGCATCTTTATTCCATTTTATACTTTTGAGGACGGGTTTCAAGCAGGTATTTATGAATCCATCAAAAGAGAAAACACAATTGCAACAAATTACATTTAAAAACAGCTTGTTGTTCGTTTATCGAATGTGTTCAAATAAATGTCGGCCGCACAAGAAAACACTTGCTCTTTTGCATTTCTTACAGTAAATCCGCTCAGTCCTTTTCCATATAATGTCCGCTCGTACTGGGTTTTTTTAAAACGGCCGACCAAAAACAGGATGGGTGTCTGCACCGAAGAGCGGCTCATAGAAGTAAACCTGTTTATCAGAATAGTGACTGACGTCAAACGGATTAATTTGCACTTGCCAAATCATTGGCCTATCCAGAAAACCAGAATATAGGAGATCAAAAAATGAACAAAGCAGAACTGATTGAACAAATAGCCCAAGATGTTGTCATTTCAAAAACAACTGCCGGAGCAGCTTTGGAATCCCTCATCAGCGGCATCACCGCGGCGCTCAAGAAAAAAGATGGCAAAGTGACCCTGACCGGCTTCGGCACCTTTTCAAAAAGCCGCCGGAATGCCCGTAATGGAAGAAATCCCCAGACGGGTGAGACCATCAAAATCAAGGCCGGCAATGTGGTAAAGTTTAAAGCCGGCAAAAAACTTAAAGAAGCGGTCTAACCTGTAAAGTCGCCGCTGGTTGAACCAATATCGCCATGATCGATACAAGAGCGCCCGCCCCTGATAAAGGGCGGGCGCTCTTGGTATGGCCCGGTTCGGACGAGGAGCACGCTACAAACCATTAAAATTTTGATTTCGATCTACAATATGGCGGCCTGCGTGCCCCCGCAAAGCGGGGAGGCCCTCTTTTTCCCATGTTGTTTTTTCCGTATGATCAACATATTGCCGTCATAGGTTAAAATACCGAGCATGATGGCGCAAACGAGACGATAGATATTGACATTATAGTAGGAACCGCTGGACCTGGGGTTGGGCACCAGTGGGTCGGCAACCTCTACGCTCCGATGTCCTTTGTGATAACCGGACAGCACAACAAAATGGCCGCAAGTCTGCCCGCGGACATCATCATAAACCCCCACGCCGTTTTGTACCAACTCTCTCGCTGTATTATACAGATATGTTGCACTTAGGCCTGTGAGAATAGGGTGCCCTCGTTTGAGATACTTTCGAATCAGGGCTGGAGTGAGCACCTCAAACTGAAGTTTGCCACCCAAAGCCAGATATTTCAGATAAGCCCGGGTGACCTCCTCGAAACCCGGCAGCCCTTTTTTATGGAGCAGTTGGGCTTCGAGCTTCTCGGCGATCTGAAGTTCAGACAATGTAAACCAGGTGGGATCGAAAAAGTCCAGATTATAGGGGAAAATCGTGGTTTGATATCCACGGCGCAGGGCATGGATGGCCAGGTAGACTTCGATCGTGCCCCCCTCTTGCCACTCGGGAACCTCTGCAATGACATCATCCAGGGAGATATGATCGTCATAGTACCGATAAAGCGCATGCAGGCATGTCGGGCCGCAAGTGGTTTCGTCCGGCTGCTGACGAATGTCAAAACAAAGTGTGGTATTCATCATTGTTCCTCTTCAGAAAACGCCGGCCACCCGGCGGGTGGCCCGCTAAATTATATGCTAACAACTTGCGGCAGTGGTTTGATAAAATTTTGGCGCAGGCTGTAAGTGTACGCACCCTGTGTGGGAATCATGAGGATATCACCGGGTTCGATAGCTGTTCCGTAATAAAAGTAACCCCAGACATCGTGAGGCGTGCACAGTGAACCAAGGATATGGCAGGGGTGCTCCGTAAGCGAGGGGCGGGAGAGGTTCAACACCGGAAAATAATCGCTCTCAAAGCGTTCCCAGCCAATGGCGTTGGTGCCTGCGTCGGTAATCACAAGATCCGGCGCTTTTTTATCCACCACCCGCATCAGCAGGTGCATGGCATCATTGCAAACCCATCGGCCTGGTTCAATGCAGATACGGCATGGCCGCACAGTGAAAATATGCCTCTTCACGGCAGCACTCAACTGTTCGGCAAAAATTTCGATGGCGCTGGCCGGCAGGCGCTGGTGGGGTTCCTGGGAAGCCGCTGGATAGCCCAGGGCCTCACGTACACGACCGGCAGGGGTAGCTCCGGGGTGCAGCCACTCCCCTTGACCGGGCCAATAGCCTCCGCCGATGTCTATAAATTCAATGCTGTTTAAAAATTTGTCCGGTAGGGCCCTCAGGGTTTTGCCGAGCATTTGGATAAAGGTGCTCTGGGGTCCGGGCGACAGGTTCCAGCTGGCGTGAAACTGCAGCCCGCTCAAGTGAATGTGGGGACACTGGCCGGCGGATAGCCAAAAATCCAGCAGCGCCTCAAGGGGGATGCCGAATTTGCGCCACAGACCTTGGGGATTGACAGTCAGGCGCACCCCGCAACGCACCGTTTTCTTCAGCGCTTTAGCAGTTGCTTCCAGTCGTTGCAGTTCTCCGAAACTGTCTATAAGAATCACGACCTTGTCGGCATGCTTTATGGCCAACTGCAATTCATCGGCCCTTTTACCGGGTCCGCTGAAAACGATATCCTGGGCCCCGAGCGCCAATGCCATCTCAAGTTCCAGACCACTGGAAACATCCAGGCCGAACCGCTCTTGCAGCAGTGTTTGTGCCACTGCAGGATGGTTGTTGCTTTTAACGGCATAGTAAAACCCCATCGGCGACAATACTTTTTCAAAGGCAGCCCTTAATCGGCGGGCTTTGGCGCACAGGGTCGATTTTTCCAGAAGATAGAGAGGAGATCCGTGGGTGCCCTCTATTTTCAGGTATTGATGCCGCTGCTCAAAATAGGCCTGCACAAAAGCACGCACCTCCTCAGGGGGGAGCACGTGGGTGGGTTGAGACAAAATTTCAGTTAGGGCTTTATGTAAATCGGATGCTGGTGGGGTCATCGCTTTCTTTCTACTGCTATAAATTCATCGCATCATTAAAAAGACAACCGTTGCCTGTCCCGGGCGAACACCTGTATCGTCGTTCAATAGCGGCATATAAATTATCGAACCGTTAAAAATATCCCTTTAGAATTTATTGATTATGGACGAAAAGCACAATTTCGTAAAGAATTTCTTCAAATTGTGAGCCCTGGCGGCCGTCGCCCTGATATCTGCAGCGATTCTGCATAGTAATTTTATGGAAAAATATTTTGGAGGGGGAATGGCTGGAGTCCTGGACGGAATAATGGAAATGGCGTTTTACACCGAAATCTTGTTACGCTACCGTCACCTTGATTTTATCTAAAACAGCATTGCATTGGGCGGTGATTTCAGACTTGCCATCCGGTTCAAAGATGATATGCCCCAACAGCCAAGAATCATAATCCTCAGGCGGCAGGTTTATTT